>JAGLUC010000165.1 GCA_023134955.1 Methylococcales bacterium
AATTCAGCCGCTTTAACCAAGCATAAACCCATTCGTCCTGATACACCTACGATAGCAATTCGTATCATGAGTTATCCTGTTAATTTATCAAAAAAGCTTTTTACCCCATCAGTCCACGAGTGCTCTTGCGGACTATGATGTTTACCACCGCCAGATAGAGATTCCTGTAGTTTTTCAACCAATGCTTTTTGCTCTTTTGTCAAGCGAACTGGCGTTTCAATTTGTACCCGACAAAGTAAATCACCCACTGCGCCACCACGTACAGGTTTAACACCTTTGCCTCTCAAACGAAACAATTTTCCTGTTTGTGTTTCAGCAGGAATTTTAAGCTTAACCTTACCCGTTAACGTGGGTACGTCCAACACTCCACCAATACAGGCTGTCGGGAAACTAATAGGTACTTCACAATACAGATTTGCCCCATCACGAGTAAAAATAGCATGTGTCTTAACTTGTACTTCCACATACAAATCACCTGAAGGGCCGCCATTAATACCTGCTTCACCCTCACCTGCCAGGCGTATACGATCACCCGTATCGACACCTGCTGGTACTTTAACTGAAAGTGTTTTATTTTCCTGTACTCGTCCTTGCCCATAACATTTTCGACAAGGATCTTTAATCTGTTTACCCGTACCTTTACAAGTAGGACAGGTTTGCTGTACAGAAAAAAAGCCTTGTTGCATTCTGACCTGACCTTGCCCCTGACAGCTTGTACAAGTTACTGGGCTAGAGCCTTTTTTAGCACCAGAACCTTTACACTCTTCACAAGAGACTAAAACGGGTACTATAACGGTTGCTTCAGTGCCTCCGACGGCTTCTTCTAATGTTAAATCGAGGTTATAGCGTAAATCAGACCCAGCCTGAACATGACTGCGTCGGCGACCACCACCTCCACCGCCAAAAATATCACCAAATACATCACCAAAAATATCACTAAAATTATCTCCGCCAGGGTGTCCACCACCCATGGTTTGATCAACTCCAGCATGCCCAAACTGATCGTAAGCCGCACGTTTTTTAGAGTCCGATAAGATTTCGTAAGCTTCTTTTATTTGCTTAAATTTTTTTTCAGCTTGCTCTGGATCATCTGTATTTCTATCTGGATGAAATTTCATCGCCTTACGACGATAACTTTTCTTTATTTCTGCTTCACTGGCATTTTTATCAACACCCAATAATTTATAAAAATCTTCTTTTGCCATAACGTAAACAACCGCCAGCATAACCGGCGGTTTTTTTAGTCCCCTAATTATCAGGAAAAATAAATGCGCTAGAGAGGAAATCCTTTGGGATTATCCCTCACATTTAATGAAAAGTTACAATTAACTTACTTTTTATCATCGTCTTTTACTTCTTCAAATTCAGCATCAACCACATCGTCGGCAGGTGCTGAGTCTGTTGCACCAGCAGAACTCGCTTCAGCACCACCTTCTGCTTCCGCTTTTTGTGCATAAACACGTTCAGCTAATTTACCAGATAAATCGGTTAAAGCCGTTGTTTTTGCTTCAATTGTATCTTTATCTTCGCCTTTAATCGCTTCTTGTAGTTCAGAAACAGCAGCTTCAATTGAAGTTTTTTCTTCCGCCTCAACTTTCTCGCCCAGCTCTTCCATTGATTTTTTAGTGGCATTAATCATGCTTTCAGCAGTATTTCTTGCCGAAACCAGTTCAGTGATTTTTTTATCTTCATCAGCATGAGCCTCAGCATCTTTAATCATACGATCGACTTCATCATCTGATAAACCACTTGAAGCTTTAATGATAATAGATTGCTCTTTACCTGTTGCTTTATCTTTAGCTGATACATTCAAGATACCATTAGCATCAATATCAAATGATACTTCAATTTGTGGAATACCTCGTGGTGCGGGTGGAATATCAGATAGATCAAAACGACCTAATGATTTATTCCCTGTTGCCACTTCACGCTCACCTTGTAAAACATGAACAGTCACAGCGGATTGATTATCTTCGGCTGTTGAAAACACTTGTGCCGCATTAGTTGGGATCGTGGTGTTTTTATCAATCAGCTTAGTCATCACTCCGCCCATTGTTTCAATACCTAAAGATAATGGCGTTACATCAAGTAACAACACATCTTTAACATCACCACCTAAAACACCCGCTTGAATCGCTGCACCTAATGCAACCGCTTCATCAGGGTTAACATCTTTGCGAGGTTCTTTGCCGAAAATACTTTGTACAATTTCCTGCACTTTAGGCATACGGCTTTGACCACCGACCAAAATTACATCATTAATTTCAGAAGCGGATAAACCTGCATCTTTTAATGCTTGTTCACAAGGACCTTTAGTTCTTTCAATTAAATCAGCCACTAAAGACTCTAGTTTTGCGCGAGTCAACTTAACATTTAAATGTTTTGGCCCCGATGCATCGGCAGTAACATAAGGTAGATTAATATCTGTTTGTTCGGCTGATGACAATTCAATTTTTGCTTTTTCTGCCGCTTCTTTCAGACGTTGTAAAGCTAATGGATCATTATGTAAATCAATGCCATTGTTTTTTTTAAATTCATCTGATAGAAAATCAATAATTCTTAAATCGAAATCTTCACCACCTAAGAATGTGTCACCATTAGTAGCCAATACTTCAAACTGATGTTCACCTTCAATTTCTGCAATTTCGATAATTGACACATCAAATGTACCACCACCCAAATCATAAACAGCAATGGTTGTGTCGCCTTTTGGCTTATCCATACCAAACGCTAATGCTGCTGCTGTTGGCTCATTGATAATACGTTTAACATCCAGACCAGCAATACGACCCGCATCTTTGGTTGCTTGACGTTGTGAATCGTTAAAGTAAGCTGGAACAGTAATAACCGCTTCTGTGACCTCTTCACCTAAAAATGCTTCTGCATCTTTTTTCATTTTCATCAAAATACGTGATGAAACTTCTGGCGCTGCCATTTTTTTACCATGACAATCAACCCACGCATCACCATTATCTGCTTCAACAATTTTATAAGGCACCATTTTGATGTCTTTTTGTACCACATCATCTTTAAAACGACGACCAATTAAACGCTTAATTGCAAATAAGGTGTTTTCAGGATTAGTTACAGCTTGACGCTTTGCCAACAGACCTACTAAACGTTCATCATTTTTATTGATTGCAACTACTGAAGGAGTTGTTCGGTTTCCTTCTTTATTTTCTAAGATCTCTGGCTTTCCACCTTCAACTACAGCCATCGCTGAGTTTGTGGTTCCGAGATCGATTCCTAATATTTTTCCCATATTGTTTTTTGTTAATTTTTTGATTGTTCTAATTATCTTTCGTAGTAGAACGGTTTTAAACCGTTCACTACTACCGCAAAACTAACAACCAAAAAACTTAATTAAATTACTTATATTTTTGTTACATTTGTATTTTACGAGAAATTGGCACTCATGTCAAGAGAGTGCTAGTTTTTAAAAAATTCACATTTGACTTCTTCTTCTTCTTCTTCTTCTTCTTCTTCTGATAACCTAAAGTATCTAGTAATTTTACTGGACAACTCAGAAGCAAGGAGAAAACACATGATCCCTGAAATTTCAGAAATAAAAGATAAAGATATTTTTTATAGCTCACTCAAAAAGGAAGTGCTTATAGTAAAAACAGTAGAAATAGCTGATGAAAATCACGCAGGTTTTTTCTATACAGCAATATATCACTCTTCCGAAGAAAGTACGGAAGTAATAATCAGAGAGAGGTGTTGGTTCTCAACTGCCCAATACAATACAAGATTTCGAAAAGAACATCTCAAAATAACAACTTTAGATGAAATTTATCTATTGCCTTTGCAAAATGCCACTAAACAGGCACTGCAACAATAAAGGAGTTTAGCACGGGGAAGCACAAAGCTGTTTCCTGTGCTTCTTTTTTTAAACACAATTTCAAAAGCTCTAACTTTTCCAAAAGGTCATTCAGCTCATCCGCCAAGCAACCCAAAGAAAAACTAATCCTCCATTTCAACCACTATCTTTTTCGATTGAGATTTTTCAATCTTAGGAATCACAATCCGCAAAACACCTTTTTTGTAACTCGCTTTAGCTTCATCCTCCTTAACCATCACAGGCAAAGAAACCGATCGAGAAAAACTCCTCTCTCAAACATCCTTTCGATAATAGGACTCCTTTTTAACCTCTTCTTTACTTGATGTATTTCCAGAAACAGTCAAAGCATTGTCCTCAATCAAAATATCAACATCCTCCTTATCAATACAATATCAGAAATAGGAGTCTTCACCACAACATTCTCACCCTCTTGATAAACATCAATAAGCGACGTAAAATCAAATTCATTATTAAAAATCCTTAATAAACTACCCATCAAGAGCTGACAGGGTATTTTTTAAAGCGGTGTCAGTTGCTGAGAGTGTATTTTTTGTAATTCTTAATTTCTTGATTCTTCATATAACTTGTTATACTTTTTTCACTTCCAAATTTACTTACCGTATTTATAAAATATCCGCTTGACCAAAATTTTTCTCCCCACAATTCTTTTTTAACTTTAGGACATTCTTTGAAAATTTGTTTTGCTATTAGATTTTTTATTAAATTTAGCTGGACATACAAAATAATAAATCAATATTGAAACATTGTGACTTTTTTGTATATATTTAATCATTAATTCAGTATATCACGAACGTAGCAGAACTACGGAAAATTAGACTCTTAGTGAATAAAAACTAAGTAATAATTACTACTCCTCGCAAAACAAAAAAGTAATAATTTACGAATTATTACTTTTTACTAAAATTAAAATCACACAACTATTATTCCACAATAACCTCTTCAATTTCTTCCTGAAAAGATTCTGGCAAAAGACCTAACTTAATATATTTATTAATATCTTTTATATTCACTGAATCTTGTTTCAAAGCTGCCTGCATAAAAATTTCTTTTTTCTCTTCAGTATTAAAAATCTCACACTTCTGTCCAGCATGCCTTTTTGCTAAATTTTTCTTTGCTAAAAAAGGATCAATTGGACGCCCAGCAGTTCCTGAAGTAAAAGTTACAGAATTGTTACTGGCATTAAATACAAGTCTCACATCTTCACCTGGTCGAGCAATTACTGAAACAGTTGCTACTTTTTTATCACTGCTACGAATTTTAGTTTTGTTATCAGTTTTATGAGGCATGCAACTGTCTTTACATTTGTAAAAACTTACTGTATAAACACCATTTTTTGCATCATCGAAAACTGCATTATTTCCAAATTCAACTTCTACATATTTTCCATTTTGAAACATCACTCCTTTGTATCTCTTGGAACTGCCTCCAACGATCGTGTAGGTAATTGTTGTTCCACCATGAGCTCTCACCCATTCTGGCGATCGATAACCTTCTCCCCACCAAGCATCTGCTGAAACATTTTCTGAAATTATAATGATTCCTCCTACAACAACTAATATTGTTAATAATATTTTTTTCATAAAATTAAATATAAATTATTATCTTAAAATTTTTTCATTAATTAAATCTGGAATTATTTTATTACGAATAATTGGAAAAACTTTTTTAAATTATCTTTTTCAGTTCAGTAAATTATATTTTATTCAATTGTCTTTTTTGTAAATTTTTATAATTTTATAGAAAAAAGATAATTTATTTCCTCCTTCCTGAATACCCCAATGCCTTTTCCCATCTCCAAAGCATCTCATCACTATAATCTGGTTTTGCCGTTGGGTCAAGAGGATTATCTCTATTTACATAATATAAAATACTGTGTCCGAAAGATTGTGTATATCTTTTCTGCAATTTACTCGCATCCATTTTCCTAGCTTTGTCAACAGAAATCCTTTCACCTGTTTTTTTATTATAATACACTGCACCGCCTTGAGAAATACTACCCCCTAATTTACCCGTAACCATAGAATGTACAGAAGTATTTGGCTCATAATCTTCAAATTGAGTATCTGGCAAAGACTCCAATTCCCTTTCAATAAATTTCCGCCACAAAGGAGCAGCCACTTGACTTCCTAAACTGCCTTTTTTCAAAGGTTTATTTTCATTGTTTCCCACCCAAACGCCAACAGCTAAATCAGGAGTATAACCTAATGTTAAAACATCCCTCGCTTCTTGAGTTGTCCCAGTTTTAGCTGCTACCTTTCGCTCTGGAAAATAAAGATTATTTTTCTTGCCAAAAACATAAGTTCTTGCATCATTATCACTAAGAATACTATTAATTTTACGAGCAACATCAGCATTAATAACTCTCTCTGATTCTGGCGGATGAACGATTTCTTCATCACTAGAATCAACCACACGACTAATTCCATGAACTGGAGCTTTAACCCCATCATTTGCAAAAACTGAAAAAGCACCTACTTCTTCCAAAAGTTTAACCTCGCCACTACCTAAAACTAATGACAATCCAAAGCGACTCCTATCTTTCAAAGTAGTAATTCCCAACTCCTCCGCAAAATCAATTGACTCATCAATTCCAACTAAATATAAAGTTTTAACCGCTGGAGTATTCAATGAACCTGCCAAAGCTTTTCGCATAGAAACTAATCCATGATTTTTTCCATCATAATTACTCGGTTTATATTCATTGCCTGAACCATCTTCACCAAAATTTGTTGGCACATCGTAAAGCAAAGTTTCTGGTTGATAACCTTTATCAAAAGCGGCTGCATAAACAATTGGCTTGAAAGATGAGCCTGGTTGTCGTTTACTTAATGTTACATTTACTTCTCCATCATTCTCAGCATCAAAATAATCAACGCTTCCCACCATTGCTAAAACCCCGCCACTTTTAGGATCAATCGCTACTAAAGCCGCATTACTTGCTCCGTGTTTTGGCAATTCAACTGCATAATCTTTAACATCCTGTTCTGCTCTTTTCTGCATTTCATAATCTAAAGTTGTATAAACTTTAAATCCCCCTTGTTGCACTCGTTCTTCTCCAAAAATTTTTGTTAATTGTTCTTTAACATAAAAAACAAAATGAGGAGCTTGAATTGTTTCTTTATGTGCTTTAAGTTTTCCCAAAGTATTAGTTGCCAACGCTTCATTGACTATCTCTTTATCATACATTTCTAAATCAGCCATTCGATTTAAAATATATCTCTGACGCTCAATCAATCTATCAGTATTTTCAGCATAAGGCGAAAAATCATACGTAGCTTTTGGCAAAGACGCTAATAAAGCTGCCTCGTCCAAAGTTAATTCGCTAGCATTTTTACCAAAGAAAACTTCCGACGCTGACTGCACTCCATAAGCATTTGAACCATAAGGAACCTCATTTAAATAATAATCAAGAATTTGATCTTTTTCAAAATATCTTTCTATTTTTATCGCTAAAACAATTTCTTTAAATTTACGTTGGTAAGTTTTTTCTCGAGTAAGAAAAGTATTCCGCACTAATTGTTGCGTGATTGTACTTCCTCCTTGCGAATTTTCTTTTTTGATAAAGTTTTTATGAGCTGCTCGTAAAATTCCGTAAATATCAATTCCAATGTGTTTATAAAAATCGTCATCTTCCGCCGCAATCGTTGCATTACGCATGTAATCAGAAATATCATTGTGATTAACTACTTTACGATCTTCCTCACCATGTAATTCGTATAAAATATGTTCACCAGTTTTATCATAAATGATTGTAGTTTCATAAATATCCATTTTAACCAAAGCTTCTGCGTCAACTGTATTGTAATAAGCATACAAAAAAACTGTCGCTCCTGCTAGAGCCACAACCAAAATTAAATCTATAGAAGTACTTGCTATAAACCCTATTATTTTAAAGAAAATTTTCCACTTGCTATTTTGCTTTTCGCCTTTTTTCTTAGTCTTTTTGCTCTTTTCTTTAGTAGTTTGCTTCGTTTTTTCTAGTTTAATTGTTCCTAATTTGGAGCTTTCTTTTTTTTTGAAAAAACTTTGAGATTTGCTCTTTAATTTGTTGAAATTTAGTTTCATTAAAACTTTAAATTTATTGAAATTTAATAGAAAACAAACCTTTAATTTTGATAGAATATTTAAAGATTTTTATAATGTTATTTAACCACAAAAAATTATTCTTGTCAATAAAATTAATTCTACCTCTCCATAACTGATTTTAAGTTAATTAAAGTATCTTTAATAAATGGATTGTCTAATTCTCCATTTTTCATCCATTCAAAATATTCCATCTCAGTTTTATTTTCATCAATTTCTTTGTAAGTATATTTAACTGAATAATTTTCTTCTAAATCGGTTAGTATGAATATATTATTTTTTTGAAACTCTACAACTTTATAAAAATCCCATTCAGAACCCCCCCTGTATTTTTATATTGAGTGCCTATTTTTGGAGGATATTCATCTACAATTTCTTCCTCGATAGAAGAAATCCATAAATGAGTATTTTTTGGATTTGTCGTAAATTCAAAAACTTCTTCAATTGGCTTATCAATAATAATTGTAATTTTATTCTTTTTCATATAATTTTTTATTAAATGTATATTTAAAATTTATTTATTACTTTTATAAATCCCCTCCAACTGTTCTCCAATTTTCTTCCAACTAAATTTCTCCGCTCTCCGAAAAGCATTTTCAGCATAATTCTTAACCAATTCCCTATCATTATACAACTTTTTCACAGATTGACAAATATTCTCCGCATTCACTTCCGACAAATATACGCCGCCATCATCACCTAAATAATTCCTATTAATCGCACGATCACAACAAATAATCGCCGTCTTTGCCACCATATAATGCAATATTTTTCCACTAGCCTGTTGAACAGAATTATCCTTAGGATCCACCGCCACATCTGCCAGAGAATTTACTTCTGCCAGAGAAAAATAATTCAAAGGAGAAATCACCGTTACGCTTTTTTCCAAATTATTTTTCGCAATATAATTTCTAACCCATCCAGCTGGAAAACCTCCAATCACAAAATAAACATCAGGTAAATTTTTTACTGTTTTTTTAATCGAATTTATTAAATGTTTCACACCTTTATTTTCAATCAAGGCACCTGTGTAAACAACTACAAATTTATCAACTGGAATATTAAATTTTTTTCGTAAATTTTTTTTATCATCCAAATCTTTATAATAATCAACATTTACACCATCAGATACATGAAAAGCTTTTTCATCACCTCGAGCATTTTTAATAATTTTTACATTATTTTTATCACTCACCACGGCGACATCACCGATACTATTTATTTTCCTTTCAAGAAAATTAAAAATTGATTTCAACCAACTAATTTTTAAATAACCATGAGATTTCATTTCATTTACCAAACTGCCATGAAAATCAGAAACAAGCAAAAACTTACGCCAAAAGAAAATTATTCGCATCATTTTGCCAATCAAAGCTCCTTCATGTAAATGACCATGAACCACATCTGGTTTCCAAGTACGAATCATGTAAAAAGTTTTCCGAATCAAAAAAATATTTAATAAAACTTTTTGCCAATCAGGACCCGCCTCAGTTTTTTTATACCAAAAAAGCCAACGTCGAATTCTCCTCACGTCAATCTTTGTTTCTATATATTTGTGAATATCATCACCATTATGATAGGTAACAATAACTATTTCATGACCCAGTTTTTCCAAAGCTCGAGCTTCTTCATAAATACGAATATGCGTACCACGATGAGAAAAAAACGGAGTCGGTGCAATCATTAAAATTTTCATTTCCGCAATATTTTTTATAAAAAATAAATTTTTAAAACATTTTCAATCTATTAAATCAAATTGAAAGATTCTAATTTATATATTTAATACTAACTCATTTTCCACAACTTCACAAGAAAACATTAAAACTATAAATAAAATAATAATTGTGCTCGCCGCACGGGCTTTTCACCATTCAACATTTTCCAAAATTATGAAAATTTATTGTTATCCGAATTTCCTGTCATTCAAAGTTATCTGTCATTCTGAACGGATTTATTTTTTCTTTAGAAAAAATAAAGGAATGAATAATCCCCTACAGAAAAATACAAAACCTTAAAAATCACACTTTCACAAAAACAAAACTCAAACAAACAAGTTTAACAAATCTGGAAAAAGAAATTTAACAAAAAACATCAACATAAATCCAAAAATTAAAAAAGGACCAAAAGGCACTTGAGATTTTAAATCTGCCTTTCCTAAAATAACAATAGTAATACTAAAAATTGATCCCACGCAAAAAGCCACTAAAATTGCCAGAAAACTCGCCACTGGACCCAAAGCTAAACCGATTAACAACGCTAAAAAAGAATCGCCGTAACCCATCCATTCTTCATTTGAAATAAAACTCAAACCGAAAAAAAAGATGAAAGCTACTAATCCACTTAAGCCATTGATGAATATCGTACTTTCGAAAAAAATAGAACAGTCAATCAAATTAATTTTGTCTGTAAAAAAATTAATTGCAATAATTAAAACTAACGAAAACCAAACTAAGTTCATGGGTATTTCCATATACTTCCAGTCGTAAATAAAAATAACCCACAAAGCTGAAAAAATTAAACTCCACGTAATTGCAATAAAAAAGTTTTCGAAAAAATTAAAATAATACAAATATCCAATCAATCCCCAAGTAATTCCCACTAAAAATTCCACCATCGGATATTGCCATGAGATTTTTGCTTTACAATTTCGACATTCACCTCGCAAAATTAAAAAGCTAATTATTGGAATATTGTCTCTCCAAATTATCTTCTTTTTGCAGGCGAAACAATGTGAAGCAGGTTTAACAACACTCATTGAATTTTTCATGCGAAAAACAAGGACGTTGCAAAAACTTCCTATCAAAAGTCCAAAAATGAAAAATATAAATATCAAAAACATAAAAGATTATTTAAACCTGTTATTTCTACTTAAAAAAAGTTTCAAACTTTAAAATTAAGTGAAAAATTTTACTATAATTTTAACCCATTATCATTATAATCATCTTTGCGATAATTGTCATCTTTTGTACTTTGAAAATTTTCCATATTTATACGCTAAATTAATATTATTTTAAAAAACGTAGAAAGTGCTAGCAATTAAAAAATAATTTTGCTATAATAGAATTATGAAAAATAATAAGATAAAATTTAATAAAACTGCTTTATTGCTATTTTTAGTTTACTTTTTTATGTATGTTTTTTTTGCATTTACAACAGTAAAGGCTGATGATGAAAAAGATGATTTATTAGATGAGCAAGAAAAAATTGAGGAAGAAATAGAAAAAACTCAAAAACTGATTGATTTAAAGGAAAAAGAGCAGAATATAATTAGTTCTCAAGTAAATAAACTGGAAAATGAAAGTCTTCGTGTTGAAGAAGATATTAATGTAAATAAAAAAGAAATTAAAAAAATCGAAAGTGATATTGATCGAATTGAGAGAACTGTTAAACAGAAAGAAAGTCATATCAATTTACAAAAGCAAATTTTAAGTAAGATTATTCGGGATTATTACCAAGATCATTCAGACACAAATGATTTTTTCACTATAGCAAAAAATACTGACGATCCAAGTTTATTTACTAATAATGATCAACTTGATCAAACAACTAGTAAATTAAGCGATGTTACAAGTTCTATTATGCAAGAGCAAGTTGATTTGACTGAAGAAAAAAATAAACTTGAGAATAAAACAACTGAAATTAAAGATACCAAACATGAATTGGAAAAAAGGAATCAATATTTGGAAAGTACTAGAAATCAAAAAGAGGGTTTGATGGCACAAGCTACGAATGAAAAACAAAAGTATGAAACGAAATTATCTAAATTGGAAACTGAGCAATTAGCTATTCAAGATGAAATTAACAGTATCGATTATGGATCTACAGACAATTATTCAAAATCTGATCTACCTTCAAAATCCAAAGCTGATCTATCCAGACCAGTCGCTAAGCCTTATGTAGTAACTCAAGGTTATGGAAAAACTAATTTCTCTCATAATTATAAAGGTGGACTACACAATGGTGTTGATTATGTTGCAAAGGGTAATAAAAAAATTATGGCAGCTGCTGATGGAAAAGTTATAGGTACTGGAAACATGGGTTATTACGGTTATGGTCGGTGGGTAGCAATTGATCATCAAAATGGATTAGTTACTCTTTACGGGCATATGAGTTCTGTTAAAGTTGATAAAGGAGATAAAGTTGATAAGGGTGATAAAATAGGTGTTATGGGCAATACTGGATTTTCTACTGGAACTCACCTTCATTTTACTGTATTTGTTCGCAAGACTTTTGCAATTGTTAAATCAAGTTCAGTAAGCGGTATTTATATTCCAACTGGTGCAACTGTTAATCCTGCTAGTTATTTATAATATAAAACTTTTCCTAAAAAATATCTTAAAAACAAAAAACATTATCTTAAAAAATAATGTTTTTTGTTTTACGATGAAGTTATAAAGTCTAATTTGTCATATTATTTTCTTCTTTTTTCTTCTCAGTCTCATCAGATTCATCTTTTTTATTTGAATAAAAATCACCCGCCAATACATCTTCAGCAGACTGATCTTTCACATTCCCTTTCCAAGAACCAGAACCACTTTTCAAAACACCAACTTTTCTCAAAAAATCTAGAATACCCATATTTTTATTTTTAATAGTTATTTTTTAAATTTAAACTAAAACAATCTCTCTTAACATTTTACATTAAAAACTTTTTGTTTCGCATTGACTATTTATACAGTCACAAGATGTTGGAGCCACACAAAAACACTCTCCACCAGTTCCAGATGGTAAATTATTTTTGTTATAACATCCGCAATTACAATCCCCCGTTTTACCAAAAGCAACACAATCTGAATTAACTTCACAATTTTTGCTTTTCACCTCTTTTTATTCAACTCTACAAGCACAAGGACAGCGTAACCCTTCAATTGTTCCGATTAATTCGCCAGAATAAGTTGTTTCTCCAAGAATATTAAAAATCTCTCCGCCTTGAGCTTTGCAATCTTCCATTGAAATTATATTTGGAGGTAATTGTATAATTTGTGGTTTTTCATAGTTATCATCTAAATGTGGCATTGTTGTGCCTGGACATTTTGCAAATTCACAGTTATTAGTAACTTCTCGACCGACATAAGTTCCGTCAAGACATAGTTTTGCTTCTTGATTACAGATTATTAATTTATCCTCATGTTGAATAAGCTTAATGAATAAAAAATATCCTCCAATTGATATAATTGCTATTATTCCTATTATTGTTTTTTTCATATTAAATTATAATTGTATTAACCATTTTTAACCACACTCCCCTCAAATTTATCACCATTTAAATAATTCTTAAGGTTTTCTAAATTTCTACCATTCATAGTAATCAATTCCAAATTCTCTTCATTAGAAAACTTAATCGCCACTGGATCAAAAGGAGCATTCATACCAGGCGTCCATTTATTATCAATCATATTCTGCAATTCATTCCAAGACAACTCATCTAATTTTTTAGCATCGGAAAATTTATTCGGATCCTTATCATAAATATAATCAATATTGGACAAATTAATCATCTTTCCAATCTCTAAATATTTAGCCAAAAGAGCTGTGTCGTAATCAGTAGAAAAACCTGGTCGCCACCCAGCCGCAATAATAATTGGTTCTTTACATTTATAAAAATCTTCCAAATCATGAGGATTAGTATTTATTCTAGGATAAGCATAATCACGAAAAATTGTTCGTACTAAATGAGCATTTAATCGTGTTGCGTGAATTCCTAACCAATCTTTATCTTCATTAGTAACGTGTTCTGAAATCTCCCCTGCTACACTTGCATAATTACGAGCTGTTTTACCACCTCCCGTAATAAAAACAAATTTTTGATCCTTTTCTTCAATTTGCTTAACAATAATATCCCGAAATTCTTTTAAAAATTTCCCATCAATCTCTTCTGGAACAATAATAGATCCACCTAAATTAACAACGAAAGTATTTTCTTTTTGCATAAAAATAAATTATAAAAATTAGATTACTACTTTTGATAATAGCTCAAAAACTAAAAAAAATCAAATGATTAATTAGAAAGTTAGTTAGTAGAATTGTAGAAACGTTGCATCGCAACGCTTAGATATAAAATCAGAAATTTATAAAATTTAAAAGCAGGAACGGTACCTCGCATCTGTACAGAAAAAGCCCGTGTGGCAAACACAAAAAAATTCATAAAAAATTATCATTATTAATCACAAGAAGATGTCTTTGTGTAACCTTTGTTGACTGCATCCTCGTCTGAAGAGAAACATCTTAAATTTTCTGAAATAATTTTCTCTGCATACGAACAAGTTGGCGGATAATATTTACTTCCTTTTTTACTTCCAACATAAATACATGTTGTCAAAACTTCTCCTATTTTATTTTTTTCTTCGGCAGATGATTCACTTGAATTAATAATAACTGGAGGAACTTCTGGCATTGAAATAACTAGTGGCTCCTGAGAAATTCCTTTCCCTTTCATAATTCCAAAAGTAAAACTAATCAATGTTATTAAAAAAATACCAAAGCCCACAACTATTCTACGTTCATTTTTAACAAAAAAACTCACTAAATTCCTAAAATAATTTCTCATAAATGTTGACAATATTAATTTCCTTGTTATAATAGCATAATGAATACTTAAAGAAAAGAAACGAGTAATTATTTAAATTAAATATTATGGCACATAGAAAAGCTGGCGGTTCCACTAGACTGGGTCGCGATTCTATATCAAAACGTCTTGGCGTAAAAATTTTTGGCTCACAGACAGTAAAAACTGGAAATGTTATCGTTCGACAAAGAGGTACTAAATTTCATCCTGGGAAAAATGTACTTCGAGGAGCTGATGATACTCTTTTTGCAAGAGTTGATGGAATTGTTGAATTTACTCATAAAAGAGTTAAAGATTTTACTGGAAAACTTCAAAAAAGAAAGTTTGTACATGTTATCACTGAATAACATTTGTTTTCTTTATAGAATTTTAAAAAACACTTTTTTGCAAAGTGTTTTTTATATTTAGAAATTTTATAATATTTTAAGCTTATATTCACAACTTATTTAAAACAAAAAAATCTCTGAAAGCTAAATTTTAATTTTGCTATTTTCTTGTAAACTTGAAAATAGAATAATTCAATCAAATTAAATTTAATAATTTTTCGACCATTGAATTTCATGAAAATCAAACAATCGCCCCGCCACCCAAACAATATTCACCATCGTAAAAAACCGCAAACTGCCCTGGAGTAATTCCCTGATCTTTTTCCCCTAATTTAACTTTCAATAAATCATCTTCGATAAAATCAATCTCACAATCATAAAACTTTTCGCCGTGTCGCAACTTAACTCGAAGATTTTTATTTTTAGGTTTGCCACTAATCCAATTCAAATTACTAACCTCAAATTCATCCCGTCGCTGATCATCACCACCAAAACCATGCGAAACAAAAACAATATTTTTTTCAATATTTTTATCACAAACATACCACGGACCGCCTGACAATTCTATCCCTCGCCGTTGCCCAATCGTATACAAATAAGCCCCGTCATGCTCACCGATAATTTCACCAGATTCTTTTTCAATGATTTTACCTTTCTTTTTGCCTAAATGATGCAACAAAAAATCCCGAAAAGAAATCTTACCTAAAAAACAAATTCCTTGAGAATCTTTACGTTTGGCTGTCGGCAAATTCCACTTCTCTGCTAATTCTCGAACCTCACTTTTCTGCATTTTCCCAATCGGAAAAATCGCTTTTTGTAATTGTTCTTGCGTTATCATTGCTAAAAAATAAGTTTGATCTTTGATAGGATCAGGTGCTATTTTTAATTTTGCCAATTCAGTTTTTTCATCACGATCAACAAAAGCATAATGCCCAGTCGCCACCAAATCAAAATCCTTACCATATTTTTCAATAAAAGCTCCAAACTTAATCTGAGAATTACACAAAACATCAGGATTCGGTGTCAAACCTTTCCGAACTGCATCAATTGTATAATTAACAACTTTTTCGTGATATTCTTTTTGGAATGGTACTACAGACAAAGAAATATTCAACTGATCACAAACCGCTTGTGTATATTCCAAATCTTCTTCCCAAGGACAAGATCCTAAATAAGCCATTTCATCCTCCAGCCAAATTTTCAAATAAAAAGCCTGAAGTTCATGACCTTCTTTTTTTAAAATATTTAAAGCCACCGAACTATCTACCCCACCACTAAGTAAAACTGCAATTTTCATAAAACCGAAATTATTTCAAATAATGATTCATCCCAAAATATTTCAAACATAAAATACAGAACGATAAAATAAATAATAGTATAAATAAAAAGCTTAATCAAAATAACTTTAAATGTTTTACTCGTAAAAATTTTTTTAAACCAATTTAATATTTTCTTCATCGCAAAAAATAGTTAATTTATAATATTATTATTCTAACACGCTCACCAAACAAATCAAGAAACATTAATTTAATTAAAAGAAAAAAGTGCTCGCCGCACGGGCTTTCCTGAACAGGAAATCATAACACCTTGTTTAATTCATGTCATCCTGAAAAATTTTTTTAGTTTTCACAGAAAAATGAAATGATTTATTCAGGGTCTCAGACTTAAAATTAAATTTAAAGTCAAAGTTAAAGTTAAAGTTAAAGT
>JAGLUC010000166.1 GCA_023134955.1 Methylococcales bacterium
GGAACGAGTAGATACCTTTTGACAATTGATGCGCTTCCTTTCGTCAGCACATCCTATAAGTTATTCTTTTTATTTACTTCTTTAATTAAAAATACCGTTCCCTGTAAAAATGCCAAAATTTATGGTGCATTGGCTAAAATAATCGCACGCTTTGGTGCGGGTAAACCTTCACAGGTTAAAGTAGAATCATGGGGGTCTAAAAATTCTTTTAAAGAGTAAAACTGCATCCATTCAGTGGATCTTTGTTCTTCTATTGAAGTAATGGTGACATCTATCACTCGGCAATTTTTAAAACCACATCGTTCCATCCAGCTTATTAAAGTATCACAACTGGGTAAAAACCAGACATTTCGCATTTTGGCATAACGTCCTTCTGGCATTAATGTTTCACCTTTTTTACCGTCAATCACTAATGTTTCCAGGATTAATTCTCCACCCGATTGCAGACAATCTTTTAACTCTAATAAATGATCAATTGGCGAACGTCTATGATACAAAACGCCCATAGAAAAAACAGTGGCAAAAGTCTTGGTCTCTTTGGGAATTTGCTCTAAGCCAATAGGTAAAACATACACGGGTGCCTCACCGTGTAATTTCCGAATCACTTGAAACTGGATAACATTTAACAATAATGGATCAACTCCCACCACCATTTTCGCACCAGCACCCAGTATACGCCAGCAGTGATAGCCATTGCCACAACCAACATCAAGCACCAAACGATTTTTTAATGGGGCAATATGTTTTTTAAGTCGATCCCATTTCCAGTCAGAGTGCCATTCAGTATCAATATGAATACCATAAATATCATAAGGCCCTTTTCGCCAGGGATGAAATGCCTTTAATTGCTCAGTTAAAGCCTCTCTTTGCGAGTCATCAATCTCCGTTTTATCACCTATTTTTAACTTGCCAGCATCTAAATTGCATTCATTCGGCAATTGTTTAGGTAATTGCTCAATAATTTTCAACCATTGCCCAATATGTCCATTAGAACTTAGCTCAAAGGCTTGTTTAATTTGCTGAGGTAAAATATCCACCCAAACATCGGCTTTTGAATCTAATAATTCTTGATATAAGCGCTGATAATTAATCATTTTAAAGCAATCATAGAGGCAAAATTAAAATACTGAAACCAGACTTCTGTACTACTAAAGCCAACATCACCCAATCGTTGTTGGTGAGTTTTAAAAGTCTCTGGGATTAATACATTTTCTAATGCGATACGTTTTTGACCGATTTCCAAATCACTATAACCCTGAGCTTTTTTAAAGGCATGGTGTAACTCTGTTTGCATCATCTGTTGGCGTTCATCATCAAATTTAAGTTTTTCAGATAAAATTAAAATACCCCCTGGTTTTAAGCCTTGGTATATCTTGCTCAAAAATGCCTGACGATCTTCTACTGGAATGAATTGTAAAGTAAAATTCAACACCACCACAGAGGCATTTTCAATCGCTATCTGACGAATATCATCCTGCACAATTTCAACTTCAATATTGCCCTTATCCTTCTTTAAATTTGTCTTAAATTGCTCAAGCATCGCCTCAGAATTATCCACCGCAATAATTTTACAATGCCTGGCTGATATTTGATGGCGCATAGACAATGTTGCTGCGCCTAAAGAACAGCCCAGGTCATAACATACGCTATGTTCTTGAGCAAAACGCCCTGCTAACAAGCCAATGGCAGAAATAATGGCGTGATAACCTGGCACAGAGCGCTGAATCATGTCAGGGAAAATATTAACCACAGATTCATCAAACTTAAATGAACTAACTGAACTTATTGGACTGGCGTACAGGGAATCCTGTTTTTTGGACATACAAGAAAACTAACTAATATATTGAAGGCTATCAACATTATGTAATAGCATAAGAAACTCTGGTTAAATCAGTTACATATATCTACCTACAACCTAACCAGAGTAATTTTAGAAATGACTTTATGAATTGTTTTCTTTTGCTAATGCTTCCGCATTTCTCTTGGCAAATAGCTCAATAACGGTAGACAAAGAACCTGATTTTTTAAATTCATTCTTGATTGATGTACGATAGTTTGTCACCAAACTAACGCCTTCTATCATAATGTCATATATTTTCCATTCACCACGTTTATTTCGAACCATTCTGTAATTAACGGCTAAAGGCTGAATACCTGGCTGTAAAATTTCTGTTTTAACAATAATTTTCTTGCTATTTTCTTTAATTTTTAAAGGTAAATAACGTATAGACCAATCTTTAAACTCTAAAAAAGCTCTAGAGTATGTGCGAACTAATAAAGTATGAAATTCTTTTTTAAATAATTTTTTTTGTTCTTTTGTTACTCTTTTCCATAGCTTACCTAATACCAATGCAGTGATTCTATTAAAATCTACGTGCGGATCAATAGTTTTATTTACAAAAATATTAATTAAGGCAAAATCTTTAACAAAGTTCTCATCAAGCATTTTATCTTTCAATGCATTTGAAATATTCTCAATAGCAAGCTGAGGTGCTTTTAGCTCAGCAGAAAATACTTTAGATGCAGGAAAAAATCCAAGACTGCATCCAAGAACTGCAAATAAAAAAAGTTTTTTTAAAGACTGGGGGGGCATAAAAATCTCCACTTATTATTATGAGTCATCCGTTCCATTTTAATTACTCATCAAATGAGTACACTGATACAATAAACTTTAATAAAAACAACTAATGCGCACTTGAGCACATTAAAGTAAGTCAACTTCAAAACAATCTTAACCATAATCCTATGGATAATATGCCACATAATAACATTATTTTTCCTAAAACACGCATGAGAAGAATGCGTTTTCACGATTTCTCCCGCCGTTTAATGCAAGAGAATAGTCTATCGGTTGATGATCTTATTTATCCTCTGTTTGTTATTGAAGGTCAAAATAAAAGACAGAAAATAGCATCAATGCCTGGTGTTGAGAGACTATCCATAGATCTGTTGCTTGAAGAAGCAGATCAGTTAAAGCAACTGGGCATTCCTGCTATTGCCTTATTTCCAGTCGTCTCTACTGAGAAAAGGTCTGATGATGCTAAAGAAGCCTATAATCCAGATGGTCTTGCTCAGTGTTGTGTTAAAGCGTTAAAACAGAACTTCCCTGATTTAGGTGTCATTACAGACGTTGCATTAGACCCATTTACCTCACATGGACAGGATGGACTGATTAATAACGATGGCTATGTAATGAATGATGAAACTGTGAATGTTTTATGCAAACAGGCTCTTTCTCATGCTGACGCTGGCGTTGATATTGTCGCCCCTTCCGATATGATGGATGGTCGCATAGGTGCTATAAGATCTATCTTAGAAACTAACAATCATATCAACACTCTTATTCTGGCTTATTCTGCTAAATATGCTTCCAGCTTTTACGGTCCGTTTCGTGATGCTGTGGGCTCTGCTGGCAATTTAGGTAAAGCAAATAAAAACAGTTACCAAATGGATCCTGCCAACGCAGATGAAGCTCTGCGTGAAATTGAACTGGATTTACAAGAAGGTGCTGACATGATCATGATCAAGCCAGGTATGCCTTATCTGGATATTATCCGTCGAGCCAAACAACAATTTGCAGTGCCCACCTTTGCTTATCAAGTAAGCGGTGAATATGCCATGCTAAAAGCAGCTTCCCTCAATGGTTGGCTAGATGAAAAACAAGTGGTTTTAGAATCTCTTTTAGCATTTAAACGCGCAGGCAGTGATGCCATACTGACCTATTATGCCAAGCCTGTTGCTCAATGGTTAAAAGATCAATAATTTAAATTTTAATAACAATAAAAAATTACCATGCAAGAAAACCAATATATATCTGAACAACGAAAATTTCAGGTTGAAGAAGGTATTTTAATTCTTCTACTCATCTTGTCATTGGTCGGTATTGCAATTACCGCCTTCTCTCCCGATGACGGCTATGGTTACTGGATTATTATGGTATTTGTATTCGCTTCATTTGCGATACTAATTGCCTGGTTGCAATCTAAACATAAGAACGGTGAATTTAAAGAAATTGTAAAAGAACAATCCTTACACTGGCTGACCTCTTTACTGGTTGTTGCAGGTGCTTTTCTACTACAAAAATCAGGTCAATTAACTGCTGAAAGTGCAGGCTTGGTTATTCTATTGATTCTATCTTTAGCCACCATGTTAGATGGTCTTCGTATAGGCTGGCATTTTAGTTTAGTAGGACTGTTTTTAGGTGCCTCATCTGTTATTGGTGCTTTTTATCAGGCCTTTATATGGATAGACAGCGCTATTGCCATTACCATTGTATTCCTCACCTTTTTATGGGAATTCTGGATGAACAAGCGAATAGCTTTATGAGTACAATCGATCAATACGCAGTATTTGGTTCCCCGATCAAGCACAGTAAATCACCGCGAATTCATAGCTTATTTGCCCAGCAAACTCAGCAACAATTAAGTTACCAAGCTCAACAAGTATCAGCAGAATCTTTTGACACAGCCATTACAGATTTTTTTAAACAAGGTGGAAAAGGTCTTAACTGCACCGTGCCATTAAAAGAACTGGCATGGAAACGAGCTGATACACTCAGCACTCGCGCTCAATTCAGTAAAGCCGTCAACACCCTGGTTTTACAGGCAAATGGAACACTATTTGGTGATAACACAGACGGTATAGGCCTGGTCACAGACTTAACTATTAATCACGGCATTCCCTTAAAAAATAAGCGTATTTTAATCCTAGGGGCTGGTGGAGCCAGTCGGGGTATTATTGAACCCATAATGGCAGAAAAACCTAACCACATTGTTATTGCTAATCGCACCGTAGAAAAAGCCATCACCCTGAGTCATGAATTTGCTCAATTAGGCAACATAAAAGGTTGTGGCTTTAGTGACTTAAAGGATCAACAATTTGAGTTGATTTTAAATGCTACCTCAGCCAGCTTAACAGGCGAGTTGCCTCCTTTGACAGACACACTACTAGCAGAAAATGGCTGTTGTTATGACTTAGCCTATAGCAACCAAGCCACCCCGTTCGTGTTATGGGGACAAGCTCATGCTGCAAGCAAAAGTCTTGATGGCTTGGGTATGTTAGTAGAACAAGCTGCGGAAGCCTTTTATATTTGGCGGGGTGTGAGACCAAAAACCAGTGATATTATTGAACTGTTAAATTCTGAGAGGGGGGATTAAGAGCAGGCGAAAGGCTCAAGGTGCAAGGCGAAAAGAGCATGAGCAACAAGCCTTTAAAACCAAATTGAGGTATTAATTGTCCCAAAAGTTCTGACAGGGTATTT
>JAGLUC010000167.1 GCA_023134955.1 Methylococcales bacterium
CGGGCTACTTTTTTATTATTGCGAACACTTTTGGAGCGATTAATATGTAGGGGCTAGCCCTACAGTACTTAAAAATAATTCATGCCCAGAATAATATACTGAATTGATATAGATACAAATACTCTTGATGCAATAGAGTGAAATCAAGAAAGTATTATGAAACGAGTGTTTTTATTCCCACCACCCAAAAGATCATGTGTTATAATGGCAGGTTTTTCACGCTCATAGCAGTTCTCACGTCCTTCAGGTATCTTAATGTCCGAAACCAATCTCCCCCCATTACCTTCCTTCCATGACTTAGCTCTAGCTGCCCCTGTGTTAGATGCCGTTGAAAGTGCTGGCTATGAAACCCCATCACCTATTCAAGCCCAAATCATTCCATTTATGATGGATGGTAGAGATGTATTAGGACAAGCTCAAACAGGCACAGGAAAAACAGCCGCATTTGCCCTGCCTATTTTATCTAATATCAAGCTTAATCAAAAAGACCCTCAAGTATTGGTCTTAGCACCTACCAGAGAGCTTGCTATTCAGGTTGCTGAGGCTTTTCAAGGTTATGCTTCAAAAATGAAGGGTTTTCATGTACTGCCTATTTATGGTGGGCAAGATTATAGCATCCAGCTACGTCAACTTAGGCGTGGTGCTCATGTGGTGGTGGGCACACCTGGTCGTGTTATGGATCACATGCGCAAAGGCACATTAAAGCTTAATCAATTAACTACTTTGGTGTTAGATGAAGCCGATGAAATGCTACGTATGGGGTTTATTGATGATGTTGAGTGGGTTTTAGAACAACTACCAGAAAAAAAACAGGTTGCTCTTTTTTCTGCGACCATGCCTACGGTTATTCGTAAAATTGCTCAAAAATATTTACATAACCCTGAGCAAGTCACTATTAAAGTTAAAACAACCACTGCGGAAAATATTCGTCAACGCTATTGGTTAGTCAGTGGTACACATAAGCTAGATGCATTAACTCGCATATTAGAAGCTGAAGATTTTGACGGCATGATTATTTTTGTCCGTACCAAAACAGCAACCATTGAATTAGCTGAAAAGCTAGAAGCTAGAGGTCATTCAACCGCCGCAATCAATGGTGACATGTCTCAACAACTACGCGAACGGTCAATCAATAATTTAAAACAAGGTAAGCTTGATATTTTAATTGCCACCGACGTTGCCGCTAGAGGACTTGATGTTAACCGCATTACTCATGTTGTAAACTACGACATACCTTATGATACAGAGTCCTACATTCACCGAATTGGAAGAACTGGTCGCGCTGGTCGTACAGGTGATGCCATCCTGTTTGTATCACCCAGAGAAAGACGCTTGCTGGGTAATATTGAAAGAGCGACCAAGAGTAAAGTTGAAGAAATGCAACTTCCTTCAACTGAATACATCAACAATGCGCGTATTTCTAAATTTAAACAACGCATTACCGATACCTTATCAACTGATGAGCTAAGTTTCTTTACCCAACTTATTGAACAATATCAAGCAGAACACGATGTGCCGGCTGTTGATATTGCAGCCGCTCTTGCCAAAATAACCCAGGGAAATACACCTTTATTAATTAAGGACATTCCTAAAAGAGCAAGAAGAGAAAGAGATGATCGTGGTAGTCGCAATGAACGTCAGGGTCATAGAGGTAGAAACAATAGCAGTGGTGATCATGACCGTAAACCTAGACGCAAAAGTCGAGATGGTAATTCTGACATAAAAATGGAATTATTTCGTATTGAAGTCGGTAGCAGCCATGGTGTTAAACCAGGCAATATTGTAGGTGCTATCGCTAATGAAACAGGGATAGATGGCGACCATATTGCTCGCATCAAAATAGAAGAAAACTTCAGCACTGTTGAGTTACCTGCTGGTATGCCCAAAGAGCTTTTTCAAGAGTTGAAAAAAGTAAGAGTCTCAGGTCAACAATTAAATATTTCAGCAATGGATAAGGATTTAATTAAAAAAGCAAAGAGCAAAAAACGCATAGGTTCCACTTCCAGACGAGGAAAAAGAAAGCCTGGCGGAGAGTAATTTTTACGCTGATTGTCTCACGATTTTTCGTGAGACAATAAAAAATATATAAGCACTACAAAAACTTTCGCACCTTATCCCCTTCTCCAGAGAGACCACCACAAGGTTTTGCCATAAATTACTCTCAGTTTTAATGAATATTAAATTTTAAAACCATCATCTCTTTGTGTCAAAGCAAGGCCTAACCCCCGCTACTTGTGACCTCGTTACTTGTTTGGAACCCACTTTACAGCATCCAAAATTTTCTACATGTCCGCATCCATTCAAGTTAGTCTACTGGTATCATAAACTTAATAACAACACCCCCATTAAGACAATGCTCTGCCCAAATTTTACCTTGGTGTAATACAATTATCTCTTTGCAGATAGACAAACCTAATCCAGTACCACCTGCATTTGTTTTTGTTTTACTACTCTGAATAAATTTATCAAAAACTATATCCAATTCATCCTTAGGAATACCTACGCCTTCGTCTTTAATTTCAAAGCAAAGAGCAGGTTTATTTTCTATTGAAGCATCTGAAATAGAAGCAGTAATGGTTTTACCCTCAGGACTAAACTTAATAGCATTAGATAATAAGTTAGTTATAACCTGTCCGATACGAACATCATCAAATCTGGCAAGACAATTTCCTTCAAATCTGTTCTTTATATAAATATTTCGTTCTGAAAGCCATGTTTCTTGTTCTGATAGACATGACTCAAAAACCTGTTGTAAATTATTTTTCTCAATACTTAACTCCATCCGACCCACTTCCAGTTTTGATAGGTCAAGCAAATCATTTAACAACACTAACAGACGTTCACCACTGGAATTAATACGGTCAAAATATTTTAAATTTTTGGCTTTATCTTCTTTATCAATATTTTTAATACCAAAGCGAGCGAAGCTTAAAATACCATGCATAGGTGTACGTAATTCATGGGACATGTTGGCTAGAAATTCTGATTTTGCCTGGTTTTGCTGTATAGCTTCATTTGCTTTTTTATTTTCCGTTATATCCTCGTAGATGCCTAATATGCCAAACTTGACACCATTATCATCTTTTAACAAAACTTTAGATATGCGTAGCCAAATAGTTTCACCATCGACTGTTGTTTGCGACTCCTCATAAGCTATTTTTTCAACACCTGTTTCTAAAATAACTCTGTCATCATCTTGATAATGCTCAGCCTGTTCATGCCAAGCAAGCTGAGAGTCGTTTTTACCAATAATATCTTCCGGGGAATTTAACCCTACATCACTAGCAAATGCAGGATTACAGCCAAGATAGTTTAAATC
This sequence comes from Methylococcales bacterium, assembly GCA_023134955.1. GTDB lineage: Bacteria > Pseudomonadota > Gammaproteobacteria > Methylococcales > Methylomonadaceae > QPIN01. The sequence goes on from JAGLUC010000167.1 coordinate 3,320, forward strand.
CAGATCTTTCCAGAAAATGCGTATAGGTGCAGTATCAATAACGGTCTTTAGTATGTTTCGAGATTCAGAAATGGCTAATTCTGCTTCTTTACGCAGTGTTATATCTCGCCATGTGCAGTAGATAACTTGCCGACTTAACAAAGTAATAACAGATAATGTAACTTCAGCATAAAACTCACCATTATCCGCCCTAAGGTGTACCCACTCGAATCGATGAATGCCTTTTTCCTGAGCTGTAATCATCATTCGCTCGGCTTTTTTAAAGGACTCCTGTCCATCTGGTTGGGTTTTAGGAGACAATTCAGATGGATGCTTATTTAAAAACTCATCTTTTCTTTGATAACCTAACAGTGTAACCGCAGCCTGGTTACATTCAATAAATTGATGCTTATCAATAATCAAGGCTGGATCAGGTGACATTTCAAATAGAATACGAAAACGTTGATCACTATCCTTTAATTTTTTTTGCTCAATAATACGCTCAGAAATATCAACATGGGTACCCACCATGCGTGTCACTTTGCCTTCATCATCTCGAACTGAAATCCCACGAGCCAGAATATCTACCCAATGACCATCTTTGTGACGCATACAATAGTCTGTCGAAAAATGGTTCCTCTTGCCTGCCAAACATTCTTCAATCAATGCTAATGCTTTTAACTTTCCATCAGGATCGATAAGATTCTCCCATGTAGCAAATTGGTTTTGCAATTCATGCTCTTCATATCCAAGCATTGATTTCCAACGTGGTGAGTAATAAATGTTATTGCTTGCTAAATCCCAGTCCCAAAGCCCATCATTAGATGCTTGCATAGCAAGATCAAATCTTTCTTCACTAACAAGTAAAGCTTTTTCATTTTTCTTCCGTTCTGTAATATCCGTTGAAATACCACAAACACTATATACATAACCTTCCTCATTATGTAATGGGAATTTAATTGATAGATAGTCATGAATACCATCATCATGAGTAGCATGTTCATCTGATTCAATAAGCTCATTTCTTTGTAGCACTTCTAAATCATTAGCTCTAAAAACATCCGCAATATCAGCAGGAAAAATATCATAATCGGTATGACCGATAATTTGTTCACGAGATAAATGTAACAAATCTTTAAAACGTTTGTTTATCAGTAAATATTTTCCATCCTGGTCTTTAAGATAGATAACCGAGGTTGTATTATCAATAATTGATTGAAAACGTTTTTCATTTATTTGAGTTTTTGTTAGCAAATCACTATTTTCTTGCAATAGATGCCGTAAAGTATCCGTCTCAACAGTGATGCGCCCCGACAATGATTTGACAACGAATAATGTTAAAATAACAGCTATTAAGGTGACAACAGCAATATAAATTCCAATATAGAAGGCATAAACCCTTGCAGGTGCATAGAAGTTTTTTGTTTCATCAAAAAACAAAAACACCCAGTTTGTTTTTCCAATTCTTTTATGCGCAATAATAATGGATTCATCCGTACCTTCGAGAATATGCACATCTTCATATATATCAGTTAACGACTCATATACATTAGCATTAATAACTTTATCTATTAGCAGCTCATTAACACTTCCAGATTTAAAAAAATATTGAACCCCCGTTGATGTTGTGGTGCCAATCCGAACATTACCATCATGTTGACGCCTAATAAATCGTTGAACAATATCAAATAATTTCATACTGTTAAAACTCACCACATCAATACCTACCATTACACCCTGACGATTAAGAATGGGGGCACTGAGAACCAGAATATTACGCCCTTTTATACTTTGTGGAATTCCAAATTGAATCGTGTTGGAACGATAATTCTCAGGCCAAAATGAAACGGGTATCATCTCACCTACCTGTATTAGCAGCTTACCTTGTTTATCCAGGCGATTGATTGCAATTACTTCAGGGGTATACTGCATAGCATCTACAAGTTTTGGTTTAGAGAATTCAATCAAATTCTCTAAACTAATTTCGCCGAGAAGATATTTTTCGAACTCCTGCCGAATATGACTACGAGATGTAAATTGCATGACAAGATTTTTGAGATTTGTCAGTTCAGACTGTAACGCAACTGTCTCAAGATCCAGATTAAATAAAAGCTCTTGCTTAAGTTGCTTAGATTGGAAACGGTATGTCATGACGATAAAAAAACTACCAATCAGCATACTGGTAATAAGAATCCCAACTGTCACATATAACCATAAACGTCTATGCAGTCTATTTGAGATTGTCTGATAAATTAACGGTTCAGAATTGTTTTTAACCATTTCTTGCTATTTTTGACATACAGTTTCCTCCTCATGATTGAAGCCTTAAAGCAATTTAAACAGATTTGCAAGCAAATTAAAAGGTCAAATTTCTATTAAGGATCTCCAAAAACCTACATTATTTAAATCGTCTTTTGTAAATCCCCCCTGTGTCCGGTTTAGTGTAGCCACTTCATAACGGGCTTGTCCAACAAACGGTTCAGATGGTGGCTACGCGCGAATCACCATCTAACCTAATTCGTTAAAAATTTTTAATTACAAGCAAATGAGTTCAATCCAAACTCAAGTTTAAAATCTGTTGCTGTAACAGAAGGAACTATTTTTCCTTTTTCTTTATTTAAAGAAACTATTCCATAACTTTCTAGGGTTTTAAGTGTCCGAGATAAATTGGATTTTTTTCTATGGCTCAATATCTCAAGTTCAGTAAGTGATTGAGGCTTACACTTAATAATAAGTTTTAAAAGCTCTTGATTTTCATTACTTAAAACCTGTGAAAGTGATTTTATAGATTCAAACCAAATTTTAGGCTCATTCTTCTTTGGCTTATATTCTCCTCTAACTATAGATAGAGTTCTTTTTTTATAGTCTTCCTGTGACATAATTCCTACATTCATAATTTTCATTTTATTGACCTTTATTTCTCAAGGAGTATTTTATCTACATCCATCCAAAAATCTTCAAGTAACTGGCTTGCACTTTCAAATTCATATTGTTCAACTATTTTTCTTTTATGCTTATGATCCCAAGTTAACCTTTTAGCACTATATTTTTTCTTCTTTGGTTTTATAGCATGGGCATTATCATAACCAAGAATCCTAGCATTATTAGGGCTGTGCAATGTTAAAGAGTATTTAATACCATGTGGTATATGTTGATTAGAGGGAACAGATTTTGCTTCAATTTTTGTCCAAAAATCGAGGGGTCAAAAAATCGAGGGGTCA
>JAGLUC010000168.1 GCA_023134955.1 Methylococcales bacterium
CCCCTTTGCCCATCCTACATAACTGATGGGCTTTTTCAAATGCCGCCTTGGTATCAAAAATACAGGTGATTAATAAGCTGTTTGGAAATTGTTGGTAATTAACCTGATGTGTGAGCCACAGGAAGCCCTGCACTTCATCTTTTGCTGCTTCACAGGCCCTGGTTAATGCCTGTCATATTTTCTTGTCTAATTTTTTATCGGTTTTCTTCATCGTTTTAATATTTCCCAAGCTCTGCGTGGTAACGAGGCTGTATAAAAACCTCCAGCTATTTTTTTACATCAAAAAACCAGCTAAAAAACACGTTTCCACATGAATTCTATTTGAGAGCACTCTCCGCTGTAAAAATCACTTACAATCTTATACTCCGAGGCTTTTCTACAGCATGAACACCAAGTTCTGTTGACGCTGGCAGCGTGTTCGATGGAATCTGACAACACACTGAACTATGATATAAAATGACCCCTAAAAACGAACTGTGCTGCCAGCGGTCAACTATAACTTTCTCTAGGAATTTGTATGCCCACAATTTCAATGTTTTACGGAATTATTATCCGCATGTACTTTTTTGACAACCAACAGCATAGCTTGCCTCATATTCATGTGCATTATCAAGAGCACAACGCTATTATTGAGATACCTAGCGGAACAATCATTGAGGGTAAACTACCAAAACCTAAGCAGAAACTTGTAGATGCTTGGATTGAAATTCACAGGGATGAACTTGTGGCTGACTGGGAACTCGCAATCAATGGTGAGCCAATATTTAAAATTGACCCATTGAAATAGGATGTTTAAATGAACCCTCGTGTTGTTAGTGTTGAAGTAAAACAAGAATACGTATTAAAACTAGCTTTTGAAAATAAGGAAGTTAGGCTATTTGATACCAGTCCTTTTCTGGACAAAGGCATATTCAACGAATTAAAAGATATTAATTACTTTAAACAAGTAAAAGTAGCCTTTGGTGCAGTTGAATGGCCTCACGAACAAGATTTTAGTAAAGATACTCTTTACTTGTTAAGCACTCCTTTAAAAAGCTAACTTATATTTAGACTATCCTGAGTCGCTTTTTAGGGGGATGCTGGAGTGTCAATAGATGCATTCCCACGCAGAGTGTGGGAATGATAAATACGTTTATTTAAACCGTCTTAATCTGTCACTTTACCCCTAAGTGCTTTGGTTCGGCTACGTTGTGATTTTTGATCCATTCTTCTTTTCTGCGAGCCTTTAGTCGGCTTAGTCGGTCGCCTTGTTTTTTGTTCAACGGTGGCTTGTTTAATCATGTCTTTTAAACGCTCTAGCGCATCCTCTCGATTCTTTTCTTGGGTGCGAAATGCTGGGCTTTAATAATGACAACGCCTTCTTTTGTAATGCGTTTATCTCGTAGACTTAACAGGCGTTGTTTATAAAACTCGGGCAGTGAGGAGGCGTTAATATCAAAGCGTAAATGAACAGCAGATGAAACTTTATTAACATTTTGTCCACCTGCCCCTTGCGCTCTAATGGCTGAAATATCAATTTCATAATCAGGAATAGACACTGTATTGGATATTTTTAACATAGCTATTTTCTTGTTATTAACAATACTGCCTCAAAACCACTTTATTGAGCCAATAAAACAAGCTAACTTTGTTTTAAAACTGCCTTCGCTACCCCTTCAGAAGAGGCTGGATTTTGACCTGTAATTAATTGCCCATCAATAACTACGTAAGCATTCCAGTCTTCACCTTTCTCATACAAAGCGCCTTTGGCTTTTAATTCATCTTCTAATAAAAAAGGGACGACTGAGGTTAATTCAACAGCTGCTTCTTCTGTATTACTGAAACTTGTTATTTGTTTGGATTTTATCCAAGGCAATCCGTCAGGTGTTTTTACATGTCGCAATACTGCAGGTGCATGACAAACGGCTGCTACTGTCTTATCTGCATTAAACATAGCCTCTATCAATACGATTGAGTCTTTATCTTCTGCTAAATCCCATAAAGGCCCATGTCCCCCTACATAAAAAACGGCATCAAAATCATCCGCATTCATTTGTGTTAATTTTAATGTATTGGCTAATTTCTGTTGGTCATCAGTGTTATTATTAAACCGCTGTGTTGCCGCTGTTTGAAAATCTTCAGCTTCACTTTTTGGGTCTAAAGGCGGTAACCCACCTTTCGGTGAGGCTAAGGTTATCTCTGCCTTGGCATCTTTAAACACATAATAAGGACTGGCAAATTCTTCCAGCCAAAACCCTGTTTTTTGTCCAGTATTTCCCAGCTGATCGTGAGATGTTAATACCATTAATATTTTCATTATTGCATCCTATTTTTTATAACCATCTGTATTTTTACCCACCCACCTTTCTGCATCATCCACTAATATTTCTTTTTTCCAAAAAGGGGCTTTACTCTTTAACCGTTCCATAATGTAACGACTGGTATCAAAGGCATCACCTCTGTGTGAGCTCCAAATAGCAACCAAAACAATAGGTTCATCAGGAAATATGTCCCCGACTCTATGCACGACTAATGCATCTAATATGTGCCATTGTTGCATGGCTTGTTCCACTATTTTTTGTAACTGTTTTTCTGTCATTCCGGGGTAATGCTCTAGGTTCATTCCTTTTACATTATCACCGTCGTTAAAATCACGCATGGTGCCGACAAACACACTGGTTGCACCGAATTTACCTTTTACTTCGGGTATTGATAGTTGATATTGCTGTATTTCCTGCCAAGGGTCAAAAAGTGTATCAATAATTTTTATCTTCATTTCACCCCCCTGTCACTGGTGGAAAAAATGCCACTTCGTCACCGTCTTTAACGACTGTTTCAAATGCAACATATTCCATATTAACAGCGGCTAAAATATTATTAGGTATTACTTTATTTTTATTTGCCTGCTTTAACACATCGGCAACGGTTAAATTACCTACGAATGGTAATTGATCTTCAGATCGCCCGACCAATTCTTTTAAACTGGCAAAATAACGGACTTTAATCGACATATTTAAAAGTTCCTATAAAATAAGCTAAAGGCTAAAGGCTAAAGGCTAAAGGCTAAAGGCTAAAGGCTAAAGGCTAAAGGCTAAAAAGTGTATATTATTGTATAGAATCCATCCAGACTTAATTTTATTAAAAAAATGACTCAACTTACTCACTTTAATCAATCTGGCGAAGCGCACATGGTTGATGTTGGCGAAAAAGCCATTACTCAGCGCACGGCTGTTACTGAAGGATTTATCCAAATGCAAGCCGAAACCCTTGATTTAATTACCACGGGTCAACATAAAAAAGGTGATGTATTAGGAATTGCCAGAATTGCGGGTATTATGGCAAGCAAAAAAACTGCAGAATTAATTCCCCTTTGTCACCCACTGCCTATTACCCATGTGGAAATTAATCTAACCCCTGATATAGATAATCATCGCGTCCATTGCCAGACTATTGTTAAAACTAATGGTCAAACAGGAGTAGAAATGGAAGCACTTAATGCCACTCAAATTGCCCTACTCACTATTTATGATATGTGTAAGGCGGTCGACAGAGGCATGGTGATTCAGTCAGTCCAATTAATACAAAAAGAAGGCGGCAAATCAGGGCATTGGCAGCGTTAAGCGATGAGTTATTTCTCTGAAGCCATCCTATCTGCGCTACGACTCATTATTCAGTTTGATCCTGAAATTTATCAAATTGTCTGGACTTCGCTAAAAATATCATTATTTGCCACCTTTTTTGCTACTTTACTGGGCGTATTTCTAGGTATCATCGTCGCTATTACAAAATTCACTGGAAAACGTTTATTACAACAAATACTTAACACTTTAATGGCTATGCCTACTGTGATGATAGGTCTTATCTTATATGGTCTACTCAGTCGGCAAGGCGTATTTGGAGACTTTGCTCTGCTTTATACCGAATCAGCCGTGATATTAGGTGAAGCCTGTCTGATTTTCCCATTGATCATGAACATGACTTTGCTAGCAGTACAATCAGCAGACCCCCGCCTACTAAGCACTTTGAAAATGTTAGGCGCTAAAACACAACAAAAAATTATCCCTATATTAAGTGAACTACGTTTTGCCATTATGGCAGGAGTCATCACTGGCTTTGGACGCGCCATTGGCGAAGTCGGTGCAGCGATGATGCTAGGGGGGAATATCCAGGGGGTCACCAGAACAATGACCACTGCCATTGCTTTAGAAACCAGTAAAGGTAATTTTGAACTAGGTCTGGCTTTGGGGCTGTTATTACTGCTTATCGCCTTTACTATTAACCTGATGTTACAAATTGTTAGTAACAAAGGTTAAAATTTAGGTAACCCTTGAATAACAAAATCATAAGCGGTTGATTTTGTTACTCTCTAATTGGTGTCCGTAAACAGCCTAATTCGCTACTCAGCATGAAATG
>JAGLUC010000169.1 GCA_023134955.1 Methylococcales bacterium
TGCCATTGATCCAGCCACTAAAAAACCAGAACCGTTATTAAGTTTTAAGCGGGGTGCGTTGGTACATTTTGCGGTAAGCCAATATGAAGTGTATATGGCGACACGTTTAGAAGGCAAAGATACTTTTTTTTTGCCGTTTAATAAAGGCACTAAAGAGGGCGGAGCAGGTAATGATGTGCCTGCAGATATTAATCAATATGCCACTGATTATTTATGGAATGAGGTGTTATTGCCAGATAATCTGTTAAATATTCTGGCGCGTTTTGTACATTTACAGATTGAAGAAAAAGAAGATTGGGAAGGCCGACAATACAAAAAAGAAACTTTAATCTTCCCCCGTTATCACCAATGGGATGTGGTGACTAAACTAGTCGATGCGGCGCGGACTGAAGGGCCAGGACATAAATATCTGATTCAGCATAGTGCGGGTTCCGGTAAGTCAAATTCAATTGCCTGGGTGGCGCATCAATTATCGTCTTTACATAATGCCAGTGGTGATAAACAGTTTGATTCCATTATTATTGTTACCGATAGAAATGTACTGGATGCACAGTTACAAGAGACTATTTCACAATTTACCAGTGTTGAGGGTGTGGTGGGGCGGATCAACAACCAGGAGGGTGATGGTTCTAAATCAGAAAAACTCGCCAGTGCTTTAGAAAACTCTCAGCCAATTATTATCGTCACCATTCAAACTTTTCCTTATGTGTTAAAAGCCATAGAAAACAGCGTTAGCTTAAAAGAACGTAATTATGTGGTGATTGCTGATGAGGCACATTCATCACAAATCGGTTCAACCACACGGCAGTTAAAAGAAGTGTTGATGGTAGACAGCCAGGAGGAAGAGTTATCAACGGAAGATATATTAGATGCCGCTGTGGCTTCACGCAGGGCATCAGCTAATCTCAGTTATTTAGCCTTTACCGCTACACCTAAAACCAAAACGCTGGAATTGTTTGGGCGATTACCGAATTCCGAAGAAGCACCGTCTAAAACCAATAAGCCCGAAGCCTATCATGTGTACAGTACGTGTCAGGCGATAGAAGAAGGCTTTATTCTGGATGTGTTAAAAAATCATACCAATTACAAAGTTGCTTATAACCTGGCGATGAAGATTCAAGGGTCTGACCAGGAGGTGGAAAGTAAAAAAGCCAAGGTCAAATTAAATCAATGGGTGCGTTTACATGATTACAATATTTCGCAAAAAGTGCAGGTGATTGTTGAGCATTTTAAAGATAAGGTGATGGGTTTATTAGCTGGTCAGGCCAAAGCCATGGTAGTGACCAGTTCGCGTAAAGAAGCTGTACGATATAAATTATGTTTTGATAAATACATTACTGAAAAAGGCTATCAAAAGATTCATGCCATGGTGGCTTTTTCAGGTGAAGTGGAATTTAACGAGAAAGATGCCGTATATGGATGTACCAATGTCGTGGGAGGCAGGAAGCCGGAAGCGACCGCCAGTTCAGCCGAGCTAATTGGTGAGAAGTTTACTGAGCATAATATGAACCCGAATCTTAAAGGCCGTGATATGCGTAAAGCCTTTGATTCAGATGATTACCAAGTCATGCTGGTGGCCAATAAGTTTCAAGCAGGGTTTGACCAACCTAAGCTAAGTGAAAATGCCTTGGTGATGAGTCAAATTGCTAACAATACACCTGAACAAGCCATGTTAGGTGACTTCCCTAAAGCGATTGATGATGCAGTGATGGGAAGCAGTGAGGCGCACCAAAATCAGATGATGCAGTTATTGTCTGATCCAGCTAAAGCCGCTGGGTTTGCCAGGGTGGTTTTTGATTTGTTGAGTCAGGGTAAGTAAACTTCAATAGGAAAAACGATGAAATATCGCCATTTATTAAATTATTTTCTGTTCTATATTTTTTTTATACCAATACCGGTTATAGCAACATCAACTCATGATGCGTTAAACACTCCAGAAATAACTTTAAATCTGGAGCATGAATTTAACAATGCCTATCCGAAGAATATTGATCCTACAGAAAATATTGTAGACTTTGAATTAGTCGCTAGTGAAAGCGAATGGGGCCTTATCCCACCCTATCGAACCAAAGTTTGGTCTTATAATGGAAAAATATCTGGATCCGTTATCCGGATGCAATTAGGCGATACTTTACGAGTTAAATTTAGTAATCAATTACCTCAACCAACAACTGTTCATTGGCATGGAGTAAGGGTGCCAAATGCAATGGATGGTGTGCCTGGTGTGACACAAGCCGCTATCCAGCCCGGTGAAAGTTTTATTTATCAATTTACACCTAAAGATGCGGGTACATTCTGGTTTCATCCTCATGTAAATGCTGCAGAACAAGTAGAGCGTGGATTGCATGGGGTTTTGATTGTAGAGGATAAAGCTGAACCTGATTATTCTCAAGATATTGTTTTTGTGTTGGATGACTGGCTATTAGGAAAAGATCGTGAAATTTATTCAGAATTCGTCACCCGACATGATCTTGCTCATGATGGGAGATGGGGTAATGTTTTAACGGTAAATGGAAAATTAAAACCTTCTTTTAATGTGAAAGCAGGTGAAAGAATACGAATCAGAATGATCAATGTCGCCAATGGCCGTGTTTTTTCTCCAATGCTCCAGTCTCTTACTCCGATGGTTTTTGCTGTAGATGGTATGTTGGTGGGTAAGCCGTTTCCTTTGCAGCACTTTCTTTTAGCACCAGGGAATCGAATTGACTTGGATATTATTATCCCCAAAACTTTTGCCGGAAAAAGTTTGGAGATTAAGAATGTTTTTTCAAGAAAAGCATCCACTCTTGCTTTTTTGCAGGTGGAAGCAGAAGGGGCTGTTGTAACGCCTCAATTCAACATACCCAAGGCTGTTCATACTCCACAATGGAATGAAGCCGCTAAAATTCCTGTCTCCCATGAGTTTGTGCTAAATGCAAAGCGAGGCGGTGCAAAAGGTATTCAAT
>JAGLUC010000017.1 GCA_023134955.1 Methylococcales bacterium
GGATGTGTTTTTTACTGATGATGACTGCCTTATCTGTTTAGAATGGCTTAAACTTTATTGTGAGAAGTATAATATCTCTGTACTAGCCTATTGCTTGATGACTAATCAATATCCACCTTGTTTTAACGCTGGGTTCTGTAGAGGGGTTGCGACAGGTATTAAAACCGCTACATATGCGGTATTCTCAGTATATTAATAGAATTAAGGGATGGAAAGGTCATTTGTGGCAAGGTCGGTTCTTTTCCTCGCCATTGGGTGATGCATATGCAGGGGCAAGAAAACTGGTCTGAATGGCTGTCGATACCCGAAGAACGGGGGGTGACAGACATTATTCAAAGAAATACAGAGAAAGGTTTGCCTTGTGGTCACGATGATTTTATTGATAAGCTTGAGGCTGTAGCAAAAAGAGCTTTACGGTATAAACCACAAGGGCGACCATTCAAGAAAAAATAAAGGGTAGCGTCCCCTTTTTGGTGGGGTATAAAAATGAGATTAAATGATTTTGAGCAAGAGATGATAAAAAAAGCCTTTATAGAAACATTTGAGGCTGGAAAGATATATTTGTTTGGTAGTCGCGTCGATGATACGGCAAGAGGTGGGGATATTGATTTATATTTAGTTCCCAAAACCAAATTTGATGATGAAAGAGATAGGAAAATAAAATTTTTAGTGAAGCTAGATATTTATATTGGGGAGCAAAAGATAGATGTTGTTATGGCGAAAGATGAAAGTAGGTTGATTGAGCAAGAGGCGTTGAAATATGGGATTAAACTATGAAAGATATCAAACAAACTTTTATTGAAAAACTCCATGAGTGCAACCAGCATAAAAAAAGGCTTTTAAGTGCTCAACGTAGATTAGATGAAATAATGCCTTTAGATAAAGTTAGCTACAGCATTCTTGATGAGCTTGTTGTCAGTGTGATTGATCAAATGATATTTAGATTCTCTAAGCTTCAAGATACAATGGGAGATAAGATATTTCCATCTATATTAGAGTTGAATGGTGAAAAAGTGAAGCAAATTACTTTTATAGATCGTTTGAATAGGCTTGAAGAGTTAGAGCTTTTATATAAAGACAAGTGGATGGCATTAAGAAAGGATAGAAATGAAATAGCACATGAGTACTCTTTTAATCAAGGTGAGGTAGTCGATAGTATTAATCTTATTTTTAAGAGGACAGAAGATTTGTTGAAAATATATGATGATATTTATAACTATTGTTTTGGAAGGTTTGATTTTGTAAAGGATTCTAAGATTTTATGGAACAAAGGGGACGCTACCCTTTAATAGTAAATTATTGTAGACTACATTCTATGCCAAGATTAGCCCGAAGTGTATTTTCTGATATTCCACACCATATTACCCAGCGCGGTAACCGGCGTGAGGATGTGTTTTTTACTGATGATGACCGCCTTATCTATTTAGAATGGCTTAAACTTTATTGTGAGAAGTATGATGTCTCTGTACTAGCCTATTGCTTGATGACTAATCATGTCCATCTTGTTTTAACGCCGGATTCTGTAGAGGGGTTGCGACAGGTATTAAAACCGCTCCATATGCGATATTCTCAGTATATTAATAGAATCAAAGGATGGAAAGGTCATTTGTGGCAAGGTCGGTTCTTTTCCTCGCCATTGGATGATGCATATGCAGGGGCAACTATACGTTATGTAGAAAGAAACCCCGTTCGGGCTGGAATGATAATAAAAGCAGAAGATTATCGCTGGTCAAGTGCTAAGGCGCATTGTGGTTTAAAAGATGACTCCTTACTTGCGGAGTTACCTGCTTCAATGAATGTGGGGCAAGAAAACTGGTCTGAATGG
>JAGLUC010000170.1 GCA_023134955.1 Methylococcales bacterium
AATAATAGCCTCATGGGTTTTCTTTAGAGCAGATACGCTTACTCAAGCTATGGATTACTTCAGTGCCATGGCAAGCATAGCTAATTGGCATACGACAGCACTTCAATATGCACAAGTAATATCAAATGAATCTATCTATGTCTTTGCAATAGGACTAATATTTTCACTACCAATTTACACGTGGTTAAAACATCATCTGACCACTTTTTCTGAAAATAGTACGGTAAAAGTTGCTTCTCTTATCTATATTCCAAGGCTTGCATTTCTCTCGGCACTACTCATGTTAAGCATCTTGAAGGTTGCCTCATCAACCTATAATCCATTTATATATTTTAGGTTTTAAACAAAAGCATGAACGAACGCACTTTATATAAATTAGACAAAGCAATTCTTATCCTTATATTTTGCTTATCCATATATACACCATTTTTAATTGGGATCATTCAGGATGACAAAATAGTGTCAGGCGTAGAGAAAAGAAACTTAGCCAAGTTCCCATTGCCACCAGAATCATTAAAAGCGTTTAGTGAGTACCCTGAAGGGTTTAACACATATTACTCTGATCATTTTGGGTATCGCGAGGTGCTTACTAAAGTATATTTTAAGCTTGTAAATAAACTTGGCGGTAAAACATCTGTTGATGATGTAACTATTGGTCAAGATGGATGGCTGTTTTTAGGAAGCATCAAACCAGGATATCAAGGATACAATGACCCGATAGGTGATGCAATAAATGTTAATTTATTCACTGAAAATGAGCTGAAAGATTTTGCAAGATCTATAGTGACAATCAAGAACTGGCTTAGCAATAAAGGGATTGAGTATGTTTACGTTATAGCACCCAATAAACACACCATCTATTTCGAAAATCTTCCGAAGTACATCTCAAAGCAAAATAATAAATCATCAACAGATCAGCTTGTAGAGTATTTGCAAGAGCATACTGATGTTACTGTGGTAGACTTAAGACAATCATTATTAGACGAGAAGAAAAAACATCAAGTCTATTTCAAAACCGATACTCACTGGAATCAGCATGGTGCTAATGTAGCACAATTTGAAATAATGAAAAGAATCAAGCCTCTTTTTCCAGAACAAATAGTGCCTTTTTTACTAGATAATAATCAATTCAAAATATTACATAGAGGAGGTGGCGACTTGGCAGGGTTCGCAAAAATTGAAAACATCAAAGAAGATAACCCTCAACCTGTTTTTGAAGCAGGATGTACTCCAGTGAATGAAACTCCTGATATCAAAGCACGTGAAACTCATACAATGGTATGCGAAACTCAAGAGTTGAATGCAGTCATTTTTAGAGATTCATTTTTTACAGCCTTGCAGCCTTATTTCTCAAGGCAATTCCACCGTTCTACATATATATGGGAAAAAATGAATTACACTTCATTGATTAAATATGTCGAACAAGAGACCCCCGATATCGTTATAGATGAAGTGGTTGAAAGGTCGTTACCCTATACTCCATCAAGTGCTCTTTTTAAAAGCATTCCATAGCGTAAAAATGTAGTGCCTATAAACCACATAACAATCGCTTGCTCGTGCCGAGATAAATCCGAAT
>JAGLUC010000171.1 GCA_023134955.1 Methylococcales bacterium
TAATCGGGTAGCCAGGGGGGTCTCCCCCCCCAGCCCCCACACCACCCTGCATGCGGATCCGCACAGGGCGGTTCCTAAAGATGTTTTAGAATAAGTAGGCAAATACGCTCCGACTTACCCCAATGCTGGCTACTGCTTTTGCGCCAACGCTCCTCAACCCGGTCGGGCACGGAGTAGTTGAGCTGCACAGGCTCCTCACTGATCTCTAGGTTCAGGCCTTCACCTTGTCCCAACCATTACGATGGGCGTTTGGCTACTATGCCGTCTGCTGACTTCTGCTTAATAACTCAATCAGTTACCCGATTAAGCGCTATCGGTTTTCATCTGATTCGCTCTTTCCAGGCGATGAAGCTGAAAAGCCAAGACACTTATATACCAGGGCCTCACTGGTGGTTGTCCGATCGCATCTTAAGCAGATCTCCCCAGATAAGAGCATGAACTTTCTTTGCGCAACTGCATCATTTACGGTGGCCGTTAGATCACATGGCTTCGTTGTCTTGTGCCAACTCGCCTCCAGCCTACGCCTCATATGATGTTCTTGTTCATCAGCTCGCAAATTTGCTAGCGGCTTCCTCCAGACCATACCTCACGGTAAAGCCCTTGCCATTCGCTAGTAGTTATGGTCATATTACCTAACAATCCGGTGACAACTATGACCGTGATCTTCCTACAAAAGTGGGGTCAGGCTTGCGTTATTGCATTGTTGGAAGCAGGTTAATACAATAGCGCAAGCCTGACTCACGACCCTTAAATAAATTTGTTATGCTGTTACAATATTCTGTGAGTTCGTTGGGGAAAAGTGTTTTTTGACTTCTCTATCAATTATTTTACCAACTTTACTTTTAGCTATTTTCATATTGTACCGCACCTGTAGGTTCAGCCAGAATTCCGGCTCAATTCCAAAATATTTGCCAAGACGTAACGCAGTATCAGCAGTAATTTCTCTTTTGCCATGTATAATTTGACTGACTCGATTTGCAGGGACATTAATATCTTTTGCCAGCTGATTTTGCGTGATTTCCATTGGCTTAAGAAATTCTTCCAATAATACATCGCCCGGAGTGATTGGAGTTAATTTTGTTGCCATGATTTTACCCCT
The DNA here is from genome assembly GCA_023134955.1 of Methylococcales bacterium. Lineage (GTDB taxonomy): Bacteria > Pseudomonadota > Gammaproteobacteria > Methylococcales > Methylomonadaceae > QPIN01. Next base: position 1,100 of record JAGLUC010000171.1, read on the forward strand.
TGTGATAATCAACAATTTCTACGTCGAAGACGTTTTCTTCTGACCATACGAAACAAATACGCCACTGGTCGTTAATTCTGATACTATGTTGCCCGTTTCTGTTGCCTTTTAATTGCTCAAGCCTATTCCCTGGGGGAACTCGCAAACTTTGCAAAGAAATGGCAGCATTGAGAACCTCAAGTTTTATTCTTGCTATCCTGGAAATACTTCTGAATCTTTTTACACCTATGTCGTTAAAAAGTTTTTCCGTATCTGTGCAATTGAATGACTTAATCATAATTTCACAATATGACGCATTACGTCATTCGTCAACATGAACTTTGGATTTGAGAGCCGAACAGTGGTGACATATGGAAACTTTCCATCATATTGCCTTATATATGGAAAATGTTTCCCACATATCATTCTATGTGTTGAATGAATTAACTGATCAGGATCAGTTCAGACTCATGGAATGACTGGTTCGCTGTTTCCTCGCTATTTAAACTAGTTATGGTCGAAACTTTTTAAGCTGAATCTCTTTCATTATTTTATAATGCTTGTCGTTGCCGGTGAGAAGGGGAAGACCGAAACTTATTGCTGTTGCTCCAATAAGAGCATCGGCCAATTGCATTGAGTGATTGAGAAAATGTTGTTCTACTGCAAACATGGCTTTCGCTGATATTTCTTCTGAGATGTATAAAACCTTAGTGTTCCACGCATGAAGTGCTTGGCGCAAATGGTTCAGTTCTTTCTTGTTTCTCATTCCCTGAACAAGTTCCATGTATGTGACAACTGAAATAGAGAAATTGTCTTGATTTTCTATAAGTTTTAGGGCCTTGTCGTTCCCTCGCAAATACCAGATAAGCACGTCAGTGTCGATTACCATTAGAATCTGCCTTTTCTTAAATTTCTAACATACTCATCAACATTTTCAGTCAGATCGTGATCTTTCCACATTCCAAACAATTCATTTTTGAGTTCTTTGCTTTTTCTCTCCTCGAAAGGAACGAGCTTTGCGCAAGGTTTTCCGCGAAAAGTTATTACAACTTCCTCCCCACGATTAACCGTCTCAATCAATTCTTTTGAGTGAAACCTTAGGTCTTTAGCTGTTGCCTTCATAATGCCTCCCGAATATCGTTAAGTTTACATCTTAAAGTGTAAACTCACCAGGGGTATTTTGTCAAACTTGGGAGTCAAATAAAGTGATTTGGTGGGTCAGCGAACATTATTAATAAGTGGAAAGTTTCCATGCTATCACCGGCGAATTCAACTCGCTAGTGCAACTTGTGGGTTGCTTTAAAACAGTCAAAGTGGTCCTGATTTACCACTGCAGATGGACTGCACCAGCGGACTGAAAATCCTTACCGCCAGTCACGCGTCATCATGCTGAGTGCATCCTGCGCACAACTGTTGCGGCATAAACCGCAGCCGAAACATTTTTCAGCGTCGATCACCGCACGATACTCTCCTTCCGACCCATTGCTACTTATGGCCTCAAAGAGACACGCCTCCCGACAGGAACCACAACCATTACAGAGCGAGTCATCAACCACAGCCATCTGTTCGCCGCGCCACATGGTCTCGACGTCAATGGCAAGGGTACGCAGACCAAGACAGTCGCCAGGCTGACAATTGCAGATGGCCCCGATAAAAGGAGTGATCATGGTCCAGATAGTATGGACGGCCCCATCTTTTTCAAACTCCTCCATCTGCCTGATCGCCGCCTGCGGGGTGACACTTTCCAGTCCCATGTCCGGCGCCGTACCGAAATACCTCATGTCAAGATCATGATACCAGGTTTCAGGGGTATAGCTGACACTGTAGCAACAGCGGTTCTCTTTCTTCATTGCAGCCCAACGACAGGCGCAGGGTATCCTGACAACAGTTGCAGCCCGACCAACAATTTCCCTGATAT
>JAGLUC010000172.1 GCA_023134955.1 Methylococcales bacterium
GGACTTTATGAACGGGATGAAAACTCATGTACTGGGTCTAATTCTTCCCTGATTTCTTCCCGGAGTAAGTGACCGGACTTTATGAACGGGATGAAAACCCTTACACAATTCCACCTCCCTCGCCAGTCTAATTTCCGGAGTAAGTGACCGGACTTTATGAACGGGATGAAAACCTGAAGTTCAGGGTGACAAATCCCTTTCATCTCCGGAGTAAGTGACCGGACTTTATGAACGGGATGAAAAAAGACGGAAAATATTTCGCCTAATGCTGTTAACTTTACTGAGATAAAACTGGTATAAAAAACAGTTCTACCGACAAGGAGATACTCTTATGCCTGACCTTAATGAGGTTCTTTCTGATACTAATCTTTATAATGCCTGGTTAAAAGTTAACGAGAATCAAGGTTGTGCAGGGATTGATGGTATTAATCTCTCTGATTTTTCTAAAAATTTATGGATTAATCTTGAAACTTTGGCTAATGAAGTCAAATACAGTAGTTATCTACCGAAACCTTTATTAAGAGTAGATATAGATAAAAATTCAGGGGGACTTAGAGCATTAGCCATACCCTGTATCTGTGACAGGGTCTTGCAAACGGCAGTGTCGATGGTTTTAACACCTTTATTTGAGGCTGAGTTTGAGGATATTAGCTTTGCTTACCGAAAAGGTCGTTCGGTTAATCAGGCCGTTTCTCGAATTGAGCAATTACGTAATCAGGGTTACCAATGGGTGGTGGATGCGGATATAAAAGCTTTTTTTGATCAGGTTGATCATCAGTTACTTATGCAACATGTTAAAAAACTGGTGCATAACAAAGACATTCTTCGCCTTATTCATTTATGGTTAACGATGACGGTTGTTGACAGAAAACAACGTTATCGCTTAAAAGTAGGTCTTCCCCAGGGCTCCCCCATTTCCCCTATGTTGGCTAATCTTTTTCTAGATCATCTGGATGAGGTTTTATTGGATAATAAATACAAGATAATCCGTTATGCGGATGACTTTGTTATTTTGTGCCAATCAGAAAAACGCGCTAAACAGGCTCTACAACTAAGTGGCGAAGTTTTAGATCAATTAAAGTTATGTTTTAATCATAGTAAAACCGAAATTACTCACTTTAATCGTGGCTTTCGCTTTCTGGGTGTGGATTTTATCCGTTCCTTAGTTTTTAAAAGTGAGTACCCCGAAAACAACTGTAATTTTAATGTTTCGACAAAAAAATCTCTTCCCTTTTCTACCGCTTCCGCTCCAGAAAAAAAGTCTGATCAATTCATTTCTGAAATGCAACAGGCTTTTCTACAGGCTGGAATCTCTCCCGGACAATTTGTGACTAGGCAAGCCTCTTCTTCTATTGCTCTTTCTGAGTCGGCTGATCCTGAAATACTGGATACTCAATCCTTTGAAGAGACTGAGCTCAGCAGTTATGATCCTCGCTTAAAAACTCTTTATCTTCTTAAGCATGGCCTGGTTCTTGGCAAAGAATCCGAGCGTTTTGTTATTCGCTTAAAAGGTGAGATTCAACAAGAGATTCCTGCTATTCACGTTGACCAAATTATGATTTTTGGGAATATTCAAATAACTACTCAGGTCATGCAGTTTAGCCTAAAAAAACGTATACCAATATTTTTGCTGTCTGGCAAAGGCCGGTATTATGGTGTGGTAGATTCCTTTGATACTGAGTCTGTTTTATTACATCAACAGCAGTTTTTACTTGCGACTGATCACTCTTTTTGTTTAAAACTGTCCATTGCAATTGTACGAGGAAAACTGGCTAACAGTCGTGTAGTTTTACGACGTTTTACTCGTTATCACAATACTCCTGAACTAATGCAGGCGGCAAAACAGTTGTCTAATATCATTAATCGTCTTAAGAATGTTAATGACCTGGATCAATTACGTGGTTATGAGGGCAGCGCTGCCCGTATTTATTTTCAGGCTTTTTCTGCTGTACTTGACCCTCACTGGCAATTTTTTAATAGAAATAAACAACCGCCTGTTGATCCAGTGAATGCCATGCTTTCCTACGGTTATACTTTATTATTTTATAATGTTTATAGCTTTTTACGCAGTCGTGGGCTAAATCCTCATGTAGGCTCTTTGCACCCGTTACGCCAGGGTCACCCTGCTTTAGTGTCTGATATGATGGAGGAGTTTCGCTCTATTATTGTTGATAGCGTGGTTTTTAATATTGCAATTAACAATAAGCTTAAGCCTGATGATTTTACTTTACCCAAACAAACTGGCGACGCATGTCTGTTAAGCGTTGAGGCCAGAAAGTTTTTTATTTCTCAACTGGAAAATAAATTTAATGCTAGATTACAGCATCCAGTCAGCGGTTTAAAACTTGATTATCGTCGTTGTATTGAGCATCAGATCAATCATTTAGTTGCCGTGATTCGCCAATCCACTCCCAATTATCAGCCAATGATATTACGATGAGTGAATCTGACAATAATTTATCTCGTAAACGTCATTGGCTGATTGTTTATGATATTTCTGATCATCGTCAACGTCGATTAATTTTTAATTTATTAAAGAATTATGGTCAGCGTGTGCAATTTAGTGTTTTTGAATGTGAATTAAGCAAAAAACAACAACTGACTTTACGTCAACAATTATGCGATTATATGGAGACTGATGACAGCATCCGCTGGTATCCTCTATGCCAGTGGTGCAAACCAAAAGTTGACTGGATGGGTATTGGCGAGGCTCCACAAGATAACGATTTTTATTTATTATGAGTCGATTTTATATTGTTTGTTTTGATGTTGCAGATAAACGCCGCTTAAGGGCAGTTTCTAAAACATTGGAAGACTTTGGCAGGAGAGTGCAATATAGTGTTTTTGAATGTCATCTTGATAGTGCTGAGCACAAAGCTTTACAACAAAAACTGCTTAAACTTATTGATCCTGAAGCTGATCATGTTCGTTTCTATTCTCTTTGTCCAAAAGATCAAAAAGGAATTCTGTTAGATGGTAAAGGCGAAATAAGTCCTGATAATAGTTTTCATTTGTTTTAGAGCATGGTTTTTTACAATATAAAAAAACATACTGTCTATTCCCGACTTAAATACTAGGTTATAATTGCCGTTTATTTCGAGACTGTCGAGCCTAAGCAAAATGTCATCAGCCACTCCCAAAATTGTTCTTATTGCTATTACCAAACATGGTGCAATACAAGTTAAATCTTTAGCTGACAAACTACCTGAAGCCGATGTGCTGGTTTCTGAAAAGTTTGCCCCTTTAATGACAGGGATAAACAATAATTGCAATGTTTATACTGGTGCTTTTAGAAATCAAATTGCTGATGTTTTTTCTAATTACGATCAATTGGTTTTTTTCGTTTCTTTAGGTGCAGTAGTCAGACTCATTGCCCCTTATTTAAAATCTAAAGATGAAGACCCTGGGGTGATTGTGGTTGATGATGCAGGGCAATTTGTTATCCCTGTACTTTCCGGGCATGTAGGTGGTGCAAATGCCTGCGCTGAACAAATTGCTGAGTTGATTAAAGGAACACCCGTACTCACCACTGCATCCGATGTTGGAAAAACCATTCCTGTGGATATTTTAGGGCGTGAACTGGGCTGGATTGTGGATGCTCCAAAAATTAATATTACTCGTGTTTCGGCTCATGTGGTTAATGAGGAGCCTGTGGCTTTTATTCAAGAAGCAGGTGAAAAAAACTGGTGGACTCGTCCTACGCCATTACCTGCAAACATCCATTTATTTGATTGTTTTGAAGAGGTTGATTTATCTCAATTTAAAGCTTTACTCTGGGTTACTGATAAAGACATTGATGATAAGACCTGGGATCAGTTTAATGAAAAACTGGTGGTTTATCACCCACCTAAAACCAGATAATGAAAGTCATTTTAGGCATTGGGTGTGACCGTGGTACGCCTTTACAAACATTGGAAGATGTGATTGAGCAAGCTTTAAGCAGTATTAATCTTGAGCGTTCTGCCGTTGTAAAATTAGCCACTATTGATAAAAAAAGTGACGAACTGGCTTTTTTGCAATTATCAGAAAAACAGCAATGGCCTTTATGCTTTTATTCTGCTGAGCTATTAGCACAAGTAGAAGTCCCCAGCCCATCAGCCGTGGTTTTGAAATACATGGGCACACCTTCTGTCT
>JAGLUC010000173.1 GCA_023134955.1 Methylococcales bacterium
CCGAAGGCTGAGCCGTCAGATTTACAGTCTGATCCCTTTGGCCACTCGGGAACCCCTCCTGAACCGCTTATTATGTCAACATCAATTCTTGTCGTCAATCTTTTTATTGGGAATTCATCAAGATGCTTGATTTAAATTATTCATAGCGTCATTAATATCACCAGAAATAATTTTAGTTATTTGCGCCTCAAGCAAATCATAAGCATGCAAAATTTTATTTTTCTCATCTTTAGCTGGATCTGACAGAACATAGTCTGCTACTGACTTTTGCGAGGTGGGGCGACCTATCCCCACTCTAGCTCTAAAAAAGGTTTTTTCACCTAAGTTGGAAATTATATCTCTTAATCCGTTATGACCTGCATGACCACCACCAGCCTTAAGCTTTATAACCCCTGAGTCAAAATCCAGCTCATCATGTATAACCAGAATCTCTTCAACTTTAATCTTGTAATACCTGGCAACAGCACCAACAGACAGCCCACTTCGGTTCATAAATGTTTGCGGCTTTAGCAAAATTACCTTAACGTTTGCTATAAAGCAATTGGCAACAACTGCACTAAACCTCGACTCACTAACCCATGATCCGGAACAACTTTTAGCCAGTTGATCTAAAAACAAAAAACCGGCATTATGCCGGTTTTTTTGATATTGTTGACCTGGGTTTCCCAAGCCAACTATAAGCTTAATCATATCCTAAAAACTACTCTTCAGCATCTGACTCAGCATCATCTGCAACTTCAACCTCATCTTCATCCTCACTCACTGCTTTTGTTTTCATAACCTGAGCTACAGTATGATCATGATTTCCACCTTGTGCCAAAACAGGAATTTGCACACCTTTTGGCAATACGATATTTGACAAATGAATAGAATCACCAATATCAAGAGCAGCCAAATCCACTTCTAAATACTCTGGTAATACTGCAGGCAAACAAGAAACCTCAATATCCACCATTGCGTGAGTAATCACGCCACCCATTTTTACACCAACACAAATATCTTCATTAATAAAGTGTAATGGAACATGAACCTTCAATGCATGTTTTTTATCAACACGAACAAAATCCATATGCATAACAATTGGCTTTGCAGGATGACGTTGAATATCTTTTAAAATTGCTTTCTCGGTCTTACCATCAATTGTTAAGTCTAAAATATGAGAATACACCGCTTCATGCTCTAAATGTTTGATAACCTCATTATGAGATAAAACAATTGACTGTGGTGCTGCACTTCCACCATAAACTACCGCTGGAACATTACCATTACGACGCACTGCTTTTGCCGCACTTTTACCTGATAAGTCGCGTTTTTCCGCTACAAATTCAAATATGTTAGCCATCTTTATTCTCCAAACTCGCCCTACAAGCGCTTTACTTTATATTAATCCACATAGAGCGAACTCACCGACTCGCTCTCAGCAATTCGTCTAATCGTTTCTGCAAGCATTTCAGCAACACTTAACTGTCTTATTTTACTTATTTCCAACAACTCTTCACTCAATGGTATAGTATCCGTAACAATCAACTCATCAAGCACTGAATTTCTAACATTTTCTGCCGCCGCCCCAGATAAAACCGGATGGGTACAGTAAGCTACAACCTTTATCGCACCATTTTTCTTTAATGCCGCTGCCGCATGACACAAAGTACCGGCCGTATCAACCAAGTCATCAATCATCACGCAAGTTCGACCAGATACATCACCAATAATATGCATAATCTCTGATACATTAGCCTTAGGACGACGCTTATCAATAATTGCCAAATCAGCATCCAGGCGTTTCGCTAGAGCTCTAGCCCTGACTACACCACCCACATCTGGTGATACCACAATTAAATCCTGGTATTTTTGTCGCCACACATCCCCTAACAACAGAGGAGAAGCATAAACATTATCAACAGGAATATCAAAAAAACCCTGTATTTGATCAGCATGCAAATCAACCGTCAACACACGATCCGCCCCTGCTGTATCAATCATATTTGCAACTAATTTTGCAGTAATGGGCACTCTTGCAGACCTGCTTCGCCTATCTTGGCGCGCATACCCATAATAAGGTATTACTGCCGTAATTCTTAATGCTGATGCTCTTTTAAGTGCATCAATCATTACCAACAATTCCATCAAATGCTGATCTGCCGGAGAACAGGTTGGCTGAATAATAAAAACATCCTTACCCCGGACATTTTCTTCAATTTCTACAACTATTTCTCCATCACTAAAACGTCCAACAGTTGCCATGCCCAAACGCATGTTCAACTTCCTCGCTATACCTTCAGATAAAGCCTTATTGGCATTTCCTGAAAATATCATCATAGAGGCATCTTGCATTTAAGCACTCCGCTAGATTTTATAAATGGAAATAAAAATGGCTGGGCTGCCAGGATTCGAACCTGGGTATGCGGAGATCAAAACCCCGTGCCTTACCGCTTGGCGACAGCCCATTTAAAATGATTCATATCAACTTATCTATTAATGGCGATCTATTTAACCCCTGAGCCAAATACACCTGCCACTTAACCTTAAGTGACTCATATGCTTTAGCGGCCAATTCCTTAGAATCAAACTCTGCAAATACACAAGCACCAGTACCTGTTAACCTAGCTTCGGAATACTCAGCCAAATCAACCATAGCTTCTTTTACTGGCTGATACGCCTTACAAACAACATCCAGACAATCATTTTGATGCTGCCCTGCAAGAAAGTCAGACATTTTGATTGATTTACTATCCCTTGTCAATTCTTTAATTGAAAAAACTTTCTTTGTATCAACATGACAATCTGGCTTGACAATGACCAGCCATTTTTTTGGTATATTTATTTTTTCCAGCTTTTCACCTACACCCTCTGCCCAGGCAGCATGACCACCAACAAAGACAGGGACATCTGCACCTAGCTGCAAACCAAGCTGCATCAGTTTTTGTTCTGACAAATTCAACTGCCACAATTTATTTAACACAACTAATGTGGTTGCTGCATCAGAACTTCCTCCACCCAGACCACCTCCCATAGGCAAGTTCTTTTCTACTTCTATACATACACCTTGCTTACAACCTGTCTTTAATTTTAAGAGGTTGGCTGCAAGCACTGTTAAATCTTGCTGCTCTGGTACGCCTGCTATAGGAGACATCAATGATACTCGACCATCATTAACCGGGTGAAAAGTTAACCAATCACACAAATCAGTTAATTGAAAAACAGTTTGCAATAGATGATAACCATCTTCCCTTTGCCCTGTTATCCTTAACATTAAATTTATTTTTGCGGGAGCCGGCCATTTTTCAGCCCATCCTGTTATTTCCTCATTCATAAATTACAATTTCACCATTTTCTATATAGTTACGCCAATCAAATCAGCTAAAAATTCCATTGATTAATAATCAATTTCACTCTTGAATTACCTTGTTCAACTCTAATTTTTCGCGGTAATATATATTGCCCGACATTTTGCATTTGCTGATATTTTACCAGCCAGCCAGCCTGCTCAAAGCCTTGCTCTTGATCCCTGTATTCATTATTCGGAGCAACTAGTCCTAATACCCAATACCTTAATGCAGAAACCGGCACTCTAACCCCTAGGTGCATTGACACTATCTGGTCTTTATCACCCATATATTCCAGCCTCTTATCACCATAATCAATGACAACACCCTCATCAGCCAGCATAATTAATGTACGACCTTGACCAAATGGTCCTGCAAGCTCAATATTATCCTGCTCTTTTTGGTGTTGCCAATTAATTGATGCAGATAGAGAATTATTTTTATCTGATATTGCTACTCGCCCGACAAAAGACCAATTGTTTTTAGTATACAAATAGTCACGACCTTGCAATTGAAATTGCAGGTCAGGTTTAAGCTTTTTTTCTGCACATGCCCCTAGCAACCCCGCTAACAAGCATATAACAAAAAACCTAAACGGCATGACTATTTAGCATCCAAAAATTGTTGTTTAAACTTCAACAGATACTCATCATCAGGTGACTGCTTTATGGCTTTATCAAAAATTTCTTTTGCCTCAGTTTTATTACCCTCAACCCACAGAACCTCAGCAAGATGCGCCGCTATTTCGCTTTCAGGTTGCCTGTTATAAGCATCCCTTAAATATTTAATTGCTTCTGCTGATTGGCCTTTTTTAAATAGCAACCAACCCATGCTATCTATGATTACAGCCTCTTCAGGTTTAAGCTTTATCGCTTGTAACAGATATTTTTCAGCTTCTTCATAGCGATCTGTTCTATCAGCCAAGGTATAACCTAATGCATTCAAAGCTCCCACATCGTTTGGATTCTGCAGCAAGATCTTTTTTAAATCCTGCTCCAAAATATCCAGTCGCGCCACTCTTTCTGCAATCAAAGCTCTGGTATACAGCAAATCTCTGTGTTCTGGAGATTTAACCAGTGCTTGAGTTAAAAGATCAAATGCTTGCTGATATTTTTTTTGCGCATTATAAATTTCTGCCTTCAATAATAAAGTATTTAACTCTCGTGTTGGAAAAATAGCTGCCAGACGAACAACTCGCTTTTTTGCCTCATTGAAGTTTTTTTGATTTAACAGTACTGAAACGGCAGCCATTGAAGCATCGTAAACATAAGGCCCTTGCGTTACTTTATCAAACCATACTAAAGCACGCTCATAACGCAATTTTTTAAATTCAATTCTACCCAGAAAGAAACTAGCCTGAGCATCCCACTTGGGTTTATTGACTAGTTTTTCCAGAAGAACCGTGGCCTTATCTTCTTTCTTTTGCTGCAAATAAATTAACGCAATTGCAAACTGCGCATCACCATCATCAGGCTTTTCTTCAAGAATAGCTTGATAAATCTCTACCGCCTCATCAAACTTGCCACTTTTTATTAAAACCTGAGTCAGCATTTTTCTGACCCTGTGATTTTCTGGTACTTTTTTTAAAACTTTTTCCAAACGTTTTCTGGCTAAAACAAAATCACCTGTTTGAGCTGCCAGTTGTGCGCTCAAAATAAGAGCTTTATTCCAATTTGGCTGTAATTCTAATGCTTTATCAACCTTTTCTTTTGCCACTCCTTGCCGCTTTAATTGCCCTGCCAGCATAGCTTGTACATAAAAAATAGCCGCCTGATCCCGATGCTGTGCTGCCAGCTCCTCTAAAACACTATACATAAATGCTGGATTACTCTCTTTCCCCAGCGCTTTAACTAACTCAATTAATATAGATTCAAAACCGGCAGGGTCATCTTGTAATAGAGCGTTCAAATGCTTTAATGATGATTCTTTATCTGCACTTCTTAAAGCAGATAAAACTGCAATCTTTCTCGCCGTTAAATTTCCTTTATCCTGCTTTAACCATAATGCAACAGCTTCATCGGTTTGTTCTGTCTTTTTCAGAAAAAGACCTATTTTTGCGGCTCTTTCTGCCAACCTGGCATCATCAACACGCTTGGCAGCTTGCAAATAACCATCCAAAGCCACACCATATTGATTTCTTTGTCCTGCAATCTCGGCAGTCATCAACAGATAGAGCACCTCAGGAGAAATAGCAGTTAATTTTCCGTTAGCACCATCCAATTCACCATCCATTGTCTCCGAAGAAAGCATTTTTTTATCTGGTACATTGACACACCCAAGCAAAAATACATAAACCAACCCAACTATCCACTTGTTAATAAACACTCACCTCTCCTATTCTCATAGATCTAAACATATGTCTTTATTACACAGCCCAATCATTGACCCTACAAAAGCCAATAAAGTTTCTTCTATCTGTCATTGAATCTTATTAAAATTTCTCTCTTACACCCAACAACTGTTAATTAAAATAATCATTAATTATCGCCTATAGGTTAGCAGAAAATTACCACGATTTAGGCTAAGAATTTATTCTAGTTGGATAAAAGCATTATTTTCCTTAAAATAGGGTATTTAAAATCACGTTCAATCATATTTAATGACTCTTCTTGCCGTAGGGATAAACTATAATACCGCACCTGTTGCAATCCGAGAGCGCTTGGCATTTCCTGCTGAAATACTTGAATCATCACTTACAACGCTCTGGAATCAGCGTGAAGTTCAGGGGGCAGCCATTTTGTCGACTTGTAATCGAACTGAATTTTATTGTCAAACCGATAATAATAGCCCTGATACATTAATTAACTGGATTGCCGAAAACAAAAAAATAGATGTTGCTGAATTCAGCACTTACTTATACAGCCATACCGATAGTCAATCTATTCGCCATATGTTTAGAGTTGCCTGCGGACTTGATTCTATGGTTCTCGGTGAGCCACAAATTCTGGGACAAATGAAAACAGCTTACCAGGCAGCTTATGAAGCTGGCACATTAGGCAAGCATTTAGGCAAATTGTTTCAGCACACTTTTTCAGCGGCAAAAAAAGTACGCACAGATACCGCCATTGGCTCCAGCCCTGTTTCTGTTGCCTTTGCTGCCGTGCAATTATCGCAACAAATATTTGATTCACTCAGTGAGCAAACTGCATTATTAATTGGTGCAGGAGAGACAATAGAACTAACTGCCAGACATTTATACCAGAACAATATTGGTCGTATTATTATTGCTAATCGTACTTATGACAAAGCTCATGCTTTAGCCTCTCAGTTTGATGGTTATGCTATTGCTTTATCAGAACTACCCTCTCATTTAGCGGAAGCTGATATAGTGGTTTCATCAACAGCCAGTCAATTACCTATTTTAGGTAAGGGTAGTGTTGAAAGTGCTATTAAAAAGCGTAAACATAAACCCATGTTCATGGTTGATTTAGCCGTTCCTCGTGATATTGAGCCAGAAGTTGAACAATTGAGTGATGTTTACTTATATACGGTTGATGATCTACAGCACACCATAGATCAAAACATGGATTCTCGGCGAGAAGCCGCCAAGCAAGCTGAGGAGATTATTGACACTCAAGTCGAACATTTTCTATCATGGATGCGATCGCAAGGTGCGCAATCAGTGATTAAAGATTACCGTCAGCAAGCAGAACTTACTCGTGATGAAGCGCTGGCCAAAGCATTAAAACAATTAAATAATGGACAAACCAGCGAGGATGTTTTAAATCGTCTTGCTTATACGCTAACCAATAAACTTATACATACGCCCAGTACTCAGATAAGAGAGGCAGGTGCTAATGACAGACATGACTTAGTTGCTGCGGCAAGAGAAATTTTTAAACTTAAGGGCACCCCATAATAATTCATGAAAGCATCAATCCAAACAAAACTTGAAAACTTAACTGATCGCTTTGAAGAAATTGCCGTCCTGCTATCACAACCCGAAGTGCAAGGCGACCAGAATCAATTCCGTGCACTCAGCCAGGAATATGCTCAAATAGATCCTATTGTTGCTTGCTATAAAAGTTATCAAGAAAATCAGCAGAATCTTGAAGCCGCCATAGAAATGACTAAAGACCCTGACCCTGAATTACGGGAAATGGCTAAAGAAGAACAGCAAGATACTGAAAGTCAAAAAGCAGATTTACAACGCCAGCTACAAATTCTATTATTACCCAAAGACCCTAATGACAATCGTAATATCTTTCTTGAAGTCAGAGCAGGGACAGGGGGCGATGAGGCTTCTATTTTTTCTGGTGACCTGGCAAAAATGTATCTTCGTTATGCAGAAAAACAAGCCTGGACGGTTGAAACAATTACTGAAAACAGAGGTGACCATGGGGGATACAAAGAAATTATCCTGCGAATTTCAGGACAAAATGTTTACTCACAATTAAAATTTGAATCAGGCGTTCACCGGGTACAAAGAGTACCAGAAACCGAGTCTCAAGGTCGGGTACATACTTCTGCCTGTACTGTGGCGATTATGCCAGAAGTTGACAGTGTCGATGAATATGAAATTAAAACATCAGATTTGCGAGTTGATACATTTAGGGCATCTGGTTCAGGTGGTCAACACGTCAACAAAACGGATTCTGCTATCCGACTCACTCACTTACCAACGGGTGTTGTTGTGGAGTGTCAAGATGAACGCTCCCAACACAAAAACAGAGCGCGCGCCATGTCACTTTTACAATCTCGCTTACTAACAGCAGAACAAGATAAGCAACATGCTGAACAATCCGAAACTCGCAAGTTACAAGTTGGTTCTGGGGATAGATCAGAACGTATCCGCACTTATAATTACCCTCAAGGCAGACTAACTGATCATCGAATCAATTTAACCTTGTATAAATTAGACGATATTATGCAGGGTAATCTGGAACACGTTATCAGCCCACTGATTAACGAACACCAAGCGGAACTACTGACTCAATTAGGTAATGACTGATATACAAACCGCGCTATCAACAGCCGAAACATCA
>JAGLUC010000174.1 GCA_023134955.1 Methylococcales bacterium
TTAGTCTCATGGGTAATCAGGAAGAGGTATACTTATTTCCTCGTTCAATAATTCTTGGGTGAGATAAACACCATGTTGAAAAAACAATCCAAAGAATGAAAAGAAACAGTCCTAAGTTACTACGAAAATAGTCCCCAAATAAAATCCATAAGAACACACCAACCAATGCAATATAAGGAATAATTTTAAATGGTCTTTCTCGATTTTTTCTAGTCTTATCAGGATTATTAGAACCCTCAATTATCTCTTCTTCAGTAAAACCTTTTTCTATACGCCGAGTTAGTATTTCATTAAAAAGTATAAAAAAACCTCCAGTTATTACCGTAGGAACCCATATTAAAGCACTTCTAAAATGATCTGATAATGATGTAGGAATAATGTCAAATTTTAAACCAATAGCTGAATAAAAACCCCAGTCGTAAATAATAGAAGTAACAAAACTTACAGATACGATAATTCCAATGAAACTACTAAATAAAGAAATAGCTTTTTCAAATGTATTTAGCATATTAAAGATTACCCTATTGTGCTTCTAACTATTCTCTTGGTAAATATTCCCTAATAACACGATATTACCCAGCTTTTCAGGAAAACTTTCCTATCTATTTTAATATCAGAGATATTTTCCTTGATAAGTTCATATTACCCTATTATTCAGGATAAGGTGGTTGCACTCTAGCATGCCCTTAGCGTGCTTACTAGACCTGTTATGTCGCATCAAAAAGGTTCTAAATTATTGGATGATGTTCGTCATATTATGCGTCTTAAATATTATTCCATTCATATAGAAAAAATCTATTGTGTCTCAGAAAAGTGAAAAAGGGATCTACAATTGAGATTAGAAAGCATACGGGCTCAAAAGAAACAAAAGGATCAAGTCTTGCAATCAAGCATTTTTATAGATCCCACGAAGACCCTGAGAGCAATACAAATCTACCCTTGCAAAGCCTCCAATTCATCCCAGCGCTGATAAGATTTTTCCAAATCAGTTTCTATTTCTTTTAATTGATCCAACGTTATTTGTTGTTTATCTTGGTCTTGTTTATAAAAATCAGCCGAACCGATCTGCTCTGTTAATGTAGTTTGCTCAGTTTCTAACTGGTCAATTTGTGCGGGTAATTGTTCAAGTTCTTTTTGTTCTTTAAAACTGAGTTTTTTCTTGAGCGTTGATTTTGGCTTTTCTTTTTTAACTGATTCATTGACTTTACTGGCACTGATTTGTTTTTTTCGCTGCTCAGCTAATTGAAACCATTCAGCATATCCACCGATATATTCATTAACATTGCCTTCATCTTCAAAAACAAAAACACTGGTAACTACATTATCTAAAAATGCTCTATCATGGCTGACCAGTAGCAATGTACCTGGGTAATCCACCAATCTTTCTTCTAGCATTTCCAAGGTTTCCATATCTAGATCATTGGTTGGTTCATCCATAATGATTAGATTTGCCGCTTTGGTGAATAATCGTGCCAATAACAGGCGGTTTTTCTCCCCTCCAGACAAACTTTTAACGGGTGATCTTGATCTTGCTGGGGTGAATAAAAAATCAGCCAAGTAAGACATGACATGCCTTTGTGCGCCATTAATCTCTAAAAAATCATTACCGTCAGCTATGGTATCTACCACTGTCATTTCTGGGTCTAGCTGTTCTCTTAATTGATCAAAATAAGCAATTTCCAGTTTTGTACCCTGCTCTACTTTACCTGCTGTTGGTTCTAGCTGTTTTAACAGTAATTTCAACAGTGTTGATTTACCTGCGCCATTAGGTCCAATTAAGCCAATTTTATCTCCGCGCTGAATCCTTGCTGAAAAATTGTTAATAATAACTTTATCACCATAAGAAAAACTGACATCAGTCGCTTCAATGACTTTTTTACCTGATATTTCACCTTTGTTTATACTTAGGTTAGTTGTGCCTTGTACATTGCGGCGTTGAGAGCGCTCATCACGCAAGCGCTTAAGTGCCCGTACACGTCCTTCATTACGAGTTCGTCTGGCTTTAATGCCTTGTCTAACCCAGACTTCTTCTTTGGCTAGTTTTTTATCAAACTCTGCATTCTGGTTTGCTTCATCTTCTAATGCTGCCGCTTTACGAACCAGATAATCTTTATAATTACCTGGCCATGAGACTAAATTACCACGATCTAAATCAACAATTCGTGTTGCTAGAGCCTGTAAGAAAGCTCTATCATGGGTGACAAACAATACTGCCCCTTGAAAAGCCAATACCTGCTCTTCTAACCAGGCAATACTTTCAAAATCCAAGTGATTAGTCGGTTCATCTAGTAGTAATACATCGGGTTCTATTACCAAGGCTTGTGCTAAGGCCACACGTCTTTTCCAGCCACCTGACAGACTGTTAATTTTTACATCTGCTGGTAAATTAAGTTTTGATAAGGTCGCCTCTACCCGTTGCTGAAAATGCCAGCCATTATGCGACTCTAATTTATATTGCAAATCCCCTAGTTGTTTTAAAGACTGCTCGCCACCATCCATGGTTTCCAATAAATGATGATACTGAGAAATCCAGTCGCCCAATTCACCCAAGCCACTAGCTACTGCATCATAAATACTTGTTTCACCGTCTAAATCTGGGGCTTGCTCTAACCATGCCATTTTAATTTCAGCTTGTCGCCATACTTCACCACTATCGGCATGAATATTACCCGCAATAATTTTCATCAGTGTGGACTTACCTTCTCCATTTCGACCTAGTAAGCCCACTCTTTCACCTGGGTCTAATTGAAAAGCAGATTCTTTTAGTAGGGCGTGTGTTCCATAGGCGATGGAAACATTATTTAATCGTATTAATGGCACAGTTTTGTAGAACTCTTCTGAGTAAATCCAGTGCTCGTATCGCGGACTGGTTTTGTTTTCGTTTAATAGGACCGGCTACCGTGGTGGTATTTTGATACATCCCTTGAGGTGTTATCAGTACATTATATATAACAATGCTTTGTTGTTTATCCTGAAATTGTTGTTGTGTCCCTTGATAAAGTTGCAGCAGTAATAAATCCGTTGCTTGTTTTGCTTTTATTTGTTGTGCAATACTTTGTGCAATGTCAGATAAATCCCCTTGTTGTTCAGTATTCCATTCACCAATGGTTTTTATATATTGGGTACTTTGTAACCATTCTTGCCCGATACATTTAGCGGCAATCAACCCTTGTGAGATTGTTTCAAAGACCGATAATGTCCAAATATTTTTCTGCATTAATTGATCAATCACTGCAATCAGATCGGTCGGGTGTTGATTAGGTTTATCAATTGCAAAAACAGCGTCACCAATCATCACTGATAATTCTGTCACACAGCTATTAATCAATACTTCTGTCATAGCAGATGGAAATAACAATTTAGTTTGTACTTGCTCCGCTGTTGCTCTGAAACTAAGCTGAACATTATCTGGTAGAGTAAAGGTGTTAATTTTTTGCTGCAATTCTGATTCGCCAATACCGACGGTTTGCAAGGTATATAGCTTATCGCTTTGCAATACAAAACGCTTGAACAAATCATCTTTAATTTGTTCATTAAACATATGACGCATTTCTGTCGGCACACCTGGTACAAACACAAACCAACATCGTTTGTGTTGTATGGCAAAACCTGGGGCTGTTCCCCAAGCATTATCTAATCGTATCGCTCCCTCAGGAAAGTAAGCTTGTTTGCGATTAGACTCTGCCATCACTCGATTTCGCCCTAAGAAATATTGCTCTATTTGCTCTAATGCCACAGGGTCTAATTGTAATGGTCTATCAAAAGCTAATGAGACAGCCTCTGTAGTTAAATCATCAATCGTTGGCCCTAATCCACCACTACATATACAAAAATCAGCCCGTTGAGATATTTCTGTCAATAATGAAATTAAATCCAATAATTTATCCCCTACCGCAGTATGGCGACTAATCACAAAACCCATTTCCACTAATCTTTGTGATAACCAGGCTGCATTAGTATCAGTCACTTGCCCCGTGATCACTTCTTCACCTTGGGAAAATATTTCTGCAACGGGATGATTAATCGGTACATTCATAATTGGCTATACCAAAAAGGTAGGGTCAAAATACTTAATAAGGTGGTGATAGTAACAGCCATTGCATACAAGGCACTATCCAGTTTATAGCGATCACAAAAAATAATCCCCAACATCATACTCGGCATTGCCAGGTCAATGACTGCAGCCGCTTTATGCTGATCACTCATGCTCAAATAAGAAACAGCCTCTATCACAAACAATGGCATCAAAAGTAATTTTATAATGATCACAGGGACAATATAAGGTAATAAAGATAACTTAACTGAACGCCAGCTCAATGCAAGACCTAAAGAAAACAACATCAACGGCACTACCGCAACTGATAATTGTTTTAAAGCGCCCCCTAGCCAGAGTGGAACTGGTATGTGATTAAGATTTAGACATACGGCAATTAATGCCGCCCAAAAAGGTGGGGTATTTAAAAATAATAGAGTCGATTTGTGAGGCTGTTCATCTTCACCATAATATCTTGCAATCATTACTCCAACGGTAAAAACTAAAGGTGCCGCAGCAAATAAATCTAATTGTATAGCCACCGAACGCGCCCAGGAACCAAAAGTTTTCTCCAAAACAGGAAGCCCCAGATAGGTGACGTTTGGAAAGGCGGTTGCTAACAAGATAGCACCCGTTTGAGGTCGGCCAAATTTTAAAAGCCGGGTTACTAAGTAAATTAAAATTAGAGCTGAGAGAATACTACTCACGCCCAGTATTGAAAATCCAACCGATTGCATACCAATATCGGCTGACCACAACACTTCAAGAATCAGCGCGGGTAGAAAAACATAATAAACGGTGCTTGTTAATACTTGCCTTGTTTCCTCTGCACCCAGACCTACAGGACGAATAACACCCCAAAGAGTACCACATGCCATCACTAGCGTCATATGTATCAGTGTTAAAGTCATATTGAGTTTTTGTTAATCAATCGCTTATTTTAGCATTCACTGATGGAGAGATCTGATAAAATGCTCCTCTAATTATTGACCTATTTGGATATTCTGTTTATGACTGAATCGTTTATATCAACAAAACCTATTCCTGTCCGCGAAAGATTAATTATGGCACTTGATCTGCCAAGTATTCCTGAGGCTAAAGCTTTGGTTGAGGAATTAGGTGATTCTGTTATTTTTTACAAAGTCGGCATGGAATTATTTATGTCAGGAGACTATTTTACTTTTATTGAATGGTTAAAGGAGCATAACAAGAAAGTATTTGTCGATTTAAAATTCTTTGATATTTCAGCCACTGTAGGTCGTGCTATTAAAGCGTTAAGCAATAAAGGCGTTGATCTTGCCACTATTCACGGCAATGATGCCATTATGGAAGCCGCCGCTGCCAACAAAGGTGATTTAAAGGTGCTAGCTGTTACTGCTTTAACCAGTCTGGATCGAGGTGATTTAGATGATTTAGGCTTTAAATGTGATGTACGCGAATTAGTATTATCACGCGCCAAACGCGCCTTACAAATTGGTTGTGATGGTATTGTCTCTTCAGGTCTTGAAGTAGCCATGATTAGAAAGGAACTGGACAATCGTTTATTAGTTATCACCCCAGGCATTAGACCTGTTGACAACCGTGTTGATGATGATCAAAAACGTGTGGTCAGTGTAGAGCAGGCATTTCAAAATGGTGCTGACTATATTGTGGTTGGTCGCCCTATTCGTGATGCTGAAAACAGACAGG
>JAGLUC010000175.1 GCA_023134955.1 Methylococcales bacterium
TGGATTCAGAATGCTGAAATGATGCAGCAGAAGGTTGATTACATCCATCAAAACCCAGTTAAGCGCGGGTATATAGATAAACCTGAGTATTGGCGATATTCCAGTGCCAGAAATTATTTGGGCGAAGAAGGAATGATTGAGGTTTGTATGGGTTGGTGAGGTATGCATTCCCACGCAGGAGCGTGGGAACGAGAAATACCCCCCCCTCCAAAACTCCGTTCACTGCCGCACAGGCAGCTTAGAAACTGTTATATTGAGCAAAAGTTATCGTTTTTTATAAGATCATTTATGTAGCATTAGAACAATCTTTTAACCTCATCTAAAAGACTATTAATTTAAGTGAAATTTAGCAAATAACATATGTGATTTTCGATGGTTGAGGTGTAAAATACCTTTGTAAACATACGGGGTTGAGGTGCATTTTTTATACATGATAAATCAGCGGTTAAATAATTAAAATCAAAAAATAGGATGATTTATTTTTAACGAATCGTATTTTAATTTTTTTGATTTTCGTTATTTAACTGAACTACTCTAAGGAGAGAATTATGGCTTCTCATCGCGTTGGATTTACTTATCTTTCACAGGAAGATTTATTGGATGCAGGTTGTTTTGATCTGCGCATGGCAATTGAAGTTGCTGAAAAATCCATGCTTGCCTTTGAAGATCATCGCATTATGTTTCCTGAAAAAATTGTGCAAATTTTTGATCAAGTCAGTCAGGATCGTATCAACTGTTTACCTGCGACCCTTTTAGATGAAAAAATCTGTGGTGCTAAATGGGTTTCTGTTTTTCCTCGTAACCCTAAGCGTTATGATGTGCAAAACCTGTCAGCTATTTTTATCTTATCGGAAATTGAAAAAGGTTTTCCAGTTGCGGTTATGGACGGTACTTTGGCATCCAATATGCGTGTTGCTGCCATGGGCGGAATTGCCGCCAAGCATTTAGCTCGTAAAGACAGTAAAATCATTGGTTTTATTGGTGCTGGCGAACAGGCAAAAATGCATTTATTGGCGATGAAGGTGGTGCGTCCCAGTTTAAATGAATGTCGCGTTTCAGCTAAAACAGTTGAAGAAGAAAAACAGTTTATTGCTGAATTATCCCCTTTACTCCCGGAAATGAAATTTGTTAGCTGTAATACCGTGGCGCGAGATGCCATGATAGAGGCGGATATTCTAGTGACTGCCACCAGTGCTCAAGCCCCGTTATTAAAAGCAGAATGGGTGAAGCCGGGTGCATTTTATAGTCATATCGGTGGCTGGGAAGATGAATATGCCGTGGCTTTACAGTGTGACAAAATTGTCTGTGATGATTGGGAAACAGTGACTCACCGCACTCAGACTTTAAGCCGTCTATATAAAGAAGGTCTGCTTTCGCATAGTGATATTCATGCAGATTTACATGAATTGGTTTCAAATCATAAACCAGGTCGTGAAACAGAGGATGAACGTATCTATTTTAATGCTGTAGGTTTGTCGTTTGTTGATGTTGCGCTTGCAGATGCCATGTTTAAACGAGCGCAGTCTGCTCATATTGGTCTGGAGCTTAATCTACAGGAAACCATGGTGTTTGAACATAAAGATATTCTTAGCAAAATAAGGTTGTAGTTTATGTTTAAACAACTCCCTGCGACTGATTTGGAAACTGTCCGCGTTATTGTTAATGGTCAATCTATAAGCGTGACTAAAGGTATGACTGTGGCTGCAACAGTATTAAGTCAACAGCAAAAATATACTCGCACAACCGCTATTTCGGGTAGTAAACGGGCACCTTTTTGTATGATGGGTGTGTGTTATGACTGTGTGATGGTGATTAATGGCAAAGCCAATCAACGAGCTTGTGCGACTTATGTAGAAGAAGGTATGCAGATAGAGATACAACAGGGTGCAGGTTCTGATTTGGTTGGTAATGAATTATGAAGGATAATTATCAGCTAGTTATTATCGGTGGTGGGCCTGCTGGACTTGCTGCTGCCACCACGGCAGCCAATCAGGGTGTTTGTTGTGCATTGCTGGATGAACAGCCTACCTTAGGTGGACAAATTTATCGTGCTATTGAATCTATCCCTAAGCAACGCACGCAACAATTAGGGGACGAATATACACGAGGTAAACCGTTAGTTACTGCCTTTAGAGAGTCTGACACAGAATATTATCCGGAAACTAAAGTCTGGTCATTGAATAAACAGCGTGAAATAGGTGTTTTGTATAAAGATGAAGCACGCATTATTCAAGCAGATCAGGTGATTGTTGCCAGTGGTGCGATGGAAAGACCTATTCCCTTTAAGGGCTGGACATTGCCTGGGGTTATGCAGGCAGGTGCGGGACAAATTTTGTTTAAGTCTGCTGGTGTCGTGCCAGATAATGGTGTGGTACTTGCAGGTTCTGGCCCGTTGTTATTGTTATTGGCATGGCAATATTTACATGCAGGTGTCGATGTTAAAGCCTTATTGGATGTTACGCCATTGAGCAATCATCTATTGGCATTGCCTAAATTACCTAAAGCATTATTAGCTCATCATTATTTAACCAAAGGTATTGGCTATCAAATTGAATTGAAACGAGCAGGTATTCCTCTATTGTTCGGAGTTAGTGATTTGCGTGCAGAAGGTGAGGGTTATTTACAAAAAGTGAGTTTTAAACACTTTGGAAAACAAAAGAATATTGAGTCTGAATTGTTATTGACACATTTTGGGGTAATTCCTCATGCCTGGTTAACACAATCAGCCGACTGCAAACATCAATGGGATGACAGTCAACAATGCTGGCGACCAGAACATGATGAATGGGGCAATACCAGTCTTGATGGTATTATTGTTGCAGGAGATGGCGCAGGTATTCACGGGGCAAGATCAGCCGAACATGCAGGGCGGTTAGCTGGGTTAGAGGCTTTGTTTGCTTTAGGTATTATTAGTCAAACAGAAAGAAATAAGCAGGGTATTCAAGATAGAAAATGGATGAAAGATGAGCGTTATATTCGTCCTTTTCTGGAAGCTTATTTCAAAATCCCCCAAAGCTTATTGGCAACTGCTGATAATGATACTATTGTTTGCCGATGTGAAGAAGTAACCGCTGGGCAAATTAGAGATGCAGTAAAAAAAGGACATGACAATAGCAATCAAGTTAAGTTTTTTACCCGCTGTGGTATGGGATCTTGCCAAGGTCGACAATGTAGTAATGCTGTGGCACATATTGTCGCTGATGAAAAAGGCGAGTCTGTCGAAAAGATGGGACATTTTAGAGGGCGACCACCTGTTGCACCATTAACATTAGATCAATTAGCTTGCTTAAATAAGGAGCTTATATGAATACTGATGTGTTGATTGTAGGTGGTGGGTTGATGGGCTCATCCATTGCCTTGCAATTAGCTATGCGTGGTTTTAAAAGTATTGTTTTAGACAAACAAAGCCCTGGCAGACATGCCTCTGGGGTTAATGCGGGTGGTTTGCGTCAGATAAATCGTGATCCAGCAGAAATTCCATTAACCGTTGAAGCGGCTAAAATGTGGCGCGATATTGAATCATTAGTTGATTCAGATTGTGATGCGCGTTTTCCCGGACAGATTCGCGTGGCAGAAAATGAAGCAGACATGCAAAAACTGCAACAACGTGTGGATCTTGTGCGTTCTTTAGGTTATCAACATGAAGAAATAATAGACAAAAAAGAACTTTATCAATTAGTCCCAGCACTTGCACCCCATTGTGTGGGAGCATTGATTTGTCGGGAAGATGGTTATGCCCGTCCTTATCATGCTCTTACTGCTTTTCGCTTAAAAGCTGAGTCATTAGGGGTGAAATATTATTCAGCAACTGAAGTTAACAGCCTTCGCCAAGAAGGTGAAGGTTGGGAAGTGCGTACCTCAAAAGGTATGTTTAAAAGTGATGTTTTAGTCAATTGTGCAGGTGCATGGGCAAATAATATCAGCACCATGTTGGATGAGCCTGTACCTTTAACACCCACCGCATTAATGCTAATGGTGACAGAGCGACTTCCTCATTTTGTTGCCCCTGTGATGGGGGCAGCAAGTCGTAAATTGTCTTTTAAACAAATGCAAAATGGCACTTTAATTATTGGTGGTGCATTGCTGGCTAAATTAGATTTTGCAACAGAAAAAACTGAAATTGATTGGCGAAAGCTGGCTGAAAGTGCCGAGACAGTCAGTCACTTTTTTCCGCAATTAAAAGATGTGCGAATTGTTCGGGCATGGGCAGGAATTGAATCCTATATGCCTGACAATATTCCTGTTATTAGTGCCTCACAAAGCTTTAAAAATGCTTATCATGCCTTTGGTTTTTCTGCTCATGGTTTTCAATTATCACCCATAATTGGAAAAATCATGGCTAGCTTAATAATAGATGGAAAAACAGATTTACCCATAGAGCCATTTCATATCAGTCGATTTAATTAGGAGTGAGGATTAAATAAGTTCCCGATTTTGACACAGAATTTTGATTTGACAGGAGTGCTAATAAAATAGGCGTATAGCAAGCTACGTAACTATTTTATTAGTGCTTCTGTGGAATTAAAAGGCAAGTTAAAATCGGGAACTTATTTAATTTTCACTCCTTAGGAAAAAAATTATGGGTATTACCCGTTTAGGTACTGAGCGTCGTCGTATGAGCAAAATTGTCATTCATAATAATACTGTTTATTTATGTGGGCAGGTTGCTAAGGATTCAGATGCTGATATAAAACAACAAACTTCATCCATGCTGGAAAAAGTTGATGATTTACTCAAACAGGCAGGTAGTGACAGAGAGCATATTTTATCTGCCAGCATTTATATCAAAGATATGAAATACTTTGCAGAAATGAATGAAGTGTGGGATGCATGGGTTGTTGAAGGTGCTTCACCTGCACGAGCATGTGTTGAAGCTAGTCTTGCCAGACCTGAGTTATTAGTTGAGATTTCGGTTATTGCCGCTGTCAGCATATAAAAAATGGGTTAAGCATGTGTAGTTATACCGATACAGCACTTAAGCCCTCTCTTGCTGGAGAGTTGGGTGAGGAGGAATAAAATAATTTTCTTTTGCCAATGGCTTTTTTTTACCTCTAAAAATAAAAA
>JAGLUC010000176.1 GCA_023134955.1 Methylococcales bacterium
AATACGGGGAACCGATGACTCAAACCCCGTATTACACTTCGTTTCATACGGGCTACAATATGTTTTAATAAAATAGTGTCAAAACACCCTGCCAGAACTTTTGGGACGATTAATAATACTGTGTTTTTTGCCTGTTTTAAAAGCCCGATTAATAGAGCTAAAGTGGAAATAATGCAGTAATTGTTTCGTATAAAAATTAATACCTAATATTTGTGACCCAATAGCGAGTCTGTTGAAATTCATTTTTGATAGTCACTTCATCATCAACAGTTTTTTTAAATAATGCCTTAGCCAGAGGAGAGTCCATACTTATACCGCCTTCTTCAAATGAATATTCATCTGGTCCTACAATGCGGTAGGAGACTACATCACCATTATCTTTTTCTAGTGTTACCCACGCTGCAAAATAAATATTTTCTTCGTTATCTGGCTTGTCAGTGACAATGGTAAGTGAAGGCAGCCTTTTTTGTAAGAAGTGAATGCGACTATCTATACCCCGCAGTTCTTTTTTCCTATAAATATACTCAGCATTTTCAGAGCGATCTCCTTCAGCGGCAGCAGCAGTGACGGCTTTAACCACGCCTTTGCGTTTTTCCCATAAGTTTTTTAATTCAGACTCTAAAGTTTGATAGCCTTTTAGGGTGATGTAAGGGGATGATTTTGGACGAGGTGGTTTCCAGCGTGACATGGTGGTATATAATGTTATGTTTTTTTGATTGATTAAAAGGTTTTAAATGCAAATTACAGATAAATTGGCTGTTTCTATTCATTATATACTGACTAATAGTAAAGGGGAGCAGTTGGATAGTTCGCGTAATGAAGATCCTATGGTGTATTTACATGGCTCAGGGCAAATTATTCCTGGTTTGGAAAATGCTTTAACGGGGAAGAAACAAGGTGAGAAATTTAAGGTCACTATTGCTCCTGAGGATGCTTATGGCGAAAGAAGGGATGATATGCTTCAAACTGTGGCTATGTCTATGTTTGAAGACATGGAAGGTGAAGTTAAAGAAGGTATGCAGTTTCATGCTGATGCCAGTCATGGTGTCAATGTTGTGACCGTCACTAAAGTTGATGGTGATGATGTTACAATTGATGGCAACCACCCTTTGGCAGGAGAGGCTTTAACATTTGATGTTGAAGTGGTTGGTATAAGACCTGCTAGCAAAGATGAATTAAGTCATAATCATATTCATGGTGAAGGCTGTAATCATTAAGTTTAAATTAAGATGATCTGTATTGATTGTTAATTAAAGATAGAAAACAAGCGGCAGAAATACCCGATGATGCAAATAACATACACATCACCATTATCTGGTATCTTGCTGCAATAAAGGGTGAAATTCCAGACAAAATTTGTCCAGTCATCATTCCAGGCAAGGAAACCAGACCTACCGCAAACAGCATATTAATAGTTGGGATAAGTGAAGCATTAAATGCAATATTTCTTGCCTTGATAATATTTTTATTATTGCTGATTTCAGCTTGAAAACGTTCTGCTGCTAAACTGATACTGTTCATCGCATTAGCTAAAACCATCCCCCCTAAAGGAATAACATAGCGTGGTTGATACCATGGGTTTAGTTCTAAAACAGCAATAACAACAATAGCCAATGTAATTCCACTACCTAGAAATAATGCCAATGAAGCTTTACTAAAGAATTCTTTTCGCTGTTCTTTGATACTGTTCAAAGCAATCCAGCTTGAAAACAGTAACATAATGATTAATATTGTTAATGTAATAAGTGCAGAGTCAGATTCAAAAATGGTATTTAAAAAAAAGCCAATCACTAATAACTGTAGCAACATACGGCTCATAGCATAAAGGGTATGGGTTATTTTTATCTTCCATTTAATAAAGATAAGTAACACGATTAAAACTGGGATAAGGGAGTATGCCAGATTAGTTAAAGGAATAGTTTCAATATTATTCATAAAAGGGGAGTATCCATGCGATACCTGATTTTACTCTATTTAATCATTCCATTTCATGCTTTTGCTGATACTTCAGTGTGGAGAATTAGTAAGGGGGATTCGGAATTATTTATTGGGGGAACCATTCATGTGCTAAGTGAGAGTGATTATCCTTTGCCTACAGAGTTTGATCTGGCATATAAACGATCTGATAAATTAGTATTTGAGACAGATTTATCCGCAATGGCACAACCAGAAATTCAGCAACAGTTGTTACAGCGAGTCATGTATAAAGAAGGCAGAACACTTAAAGATGATTTAAGTGTATCAACTTACCAGGCTTTATCAGATTATTTAGCAGCATTAGGGATGACGGTAGAATTATTTAATCAATATAAACCACCGATGGTGATGATCACGCTGGTGATGGCAGAATTGCAACGCTTGGGCATGACTCAAGTGGGTGTGGATAACTATTTTAATCGAAAAGCCATAGTTGATGGAAAAATGCTGGGTGAGCTTGAGAGTGTGCAAGTACAGTTTTCAGTGATTGAAAATATGGGCAAAGGACAAGAAGATGAAATGATCTTAAGCACCATTGCTGAAATGAAAGAATTACCCTTGATTATGGATGATATGAAAACAGCATGGCGTACAGGTAATATGGCGCAGTTGGAAAAACTTGGGATTACCCCCATGAAGCAAGAGTTCCCCGCTTTATATCAGTTGCTTTTAGTGGAGAGAAATAATGCCTGGCTACCCAAAATTGTAACAATGCTAAATACACCAGAGGTTGAATTTATTTTAGTCGGTGCCTTGCACTTGGTAGCTAAAGATGGGGTTATCTCAAAATTACGAGAGCTGGGATATAAGGTGGAAGTGCTTTAAGTTTTATTTAAATGCATAAGGTTTAAACCTTATGCATTGAAGTAAAACAGGTAAATTATTTTCGTCAAACTTCCTCAGTTGTCTTTTCTATACCGATCTAAAATTGAAGAAGCTGATGATTGATTACCAATGACACCAGCTGCTGCTAGTTTGTCTTTCAAGTCACCGCCATTAGCCTCTTTAGCCAGTTCACGAGCGGCTTTCATTTTATCTTTACGTTTTTGTTGCTTGGCTTTAATGCGTTCCATTGATGCAGATGCAGAGCGTAGTGACGAGTTTGTGCCTGAAAACTGAGCAGCAGTTGCTTCGCTGGCTTTTTGAGCCGCTTCTGTGGACTTAACGATTGAAACTTCGCGTTTTAATGCTTCCATTTGTTTGGCGGAGTCTTTAATAATCTTTTTTAATTCTTTAACTTGCTCGTTATATGAGTCAAGAATCGCTTGATTACTATCTAGGTCAGATTCTAATTCAGCTAGTTTTCCCGCTGTTTCCATAGCCAGTTCTTCATTATTAGCATCTAATAACTTACCAATGGCTACACCATATTCATCAATACTGGCTTTTAGATCATTGACTTTACGGGCGATTCTTTTTTGCTCAGCCATTACATCGGTTAGTGATTCATTAGCTTTGCGCTGGCTTTGTTCTGCATCTCTAATTTCTTGTTCCATAATGCGAATACCTTGTGAATCAACAAAGGCATCATTAGCTTCGTTACCATAGCCTTTTAGAGTTTTGAATACGCTGTTTAAAAATCCCATAATAATCTCCTGTTAGGCTTTAATTAAAAATTGTTGGCACACTTCAAGTGCATCTATTATATTTTCTGATAACACAGTAATTTCTTCTTGAATTTGATTGATTTCAGAATTAACCGACATAGCACCAAAAATTGAGTATAGACCACCCGTCAGAGCAAATGATGACAAAGGCATGGCAATGTTAAGTTCTAACATCATTTCATTTAATGCCATTAACTGACCTTCAATAATTTGAGCTTTATCAAACAAAGCGACATTAAAAAGTAATTGTGAATCACTGGCGGTAGCAAGAATAGCAAACTCTTCTATATCTTCACGGATGATAGTTAACATGCAAATATCATCATTATCTGTGGCTGTCACATTAAATACACTACCATCTTCAGTAGTGTAATCAGCTAAAGCCGCTTGCACTTTTTCTAAGCTGTTATTCATGGTTAATTCCTAAGGATTTAAAAAATGTTAAAGGGATTGAGTAGATATTAATCGTTCCAAAAGTTTTCTCAGCAATGAAAAAGTAGCCCGTATGAAGT
>JAGLUC010000177.1 GCA_023134955.1 Methylococcales bacterium
CATGTCGATTTTTCCTATGAAGTATCTCGCTCACTGGCGGCCTGTGAAGGAGCGCTGTTGATTGTAGATGCAGCACAAGGTGTTGAGGCACAAAGCGTTGCCAATTGTTATACCGCGATTAATCTGGGACTGGAAGTGGTGCCGGTATTAAACAAGATCGATTTGCCTTCGGCAGAACCAGAAAGGGTAGCACAGGAGATTGAAGATATTATTGGTGTTGAGGCGCATGATGCGATTCATGTCAGTGCCAAAACAGGTATTGGTATACGTGATCTGCTTGAACAGCTAATAAAAAGAATTCCACCACCTACGGGTGATGCTGATGACAAGTTGCAGGCATTAATTATTGATTCATGGTTTGATAATTATCTGGGCGTGGTTTCTCTTGTGCGTGTGGTACAGGGAACGATAAAGTCAAAAGATAAAATCAGGATGATGTCTACCGGACGAGATTTTCTGGTAGATCATGTTGGAATATTTACCCCCAAACGACGTGATACAGGCATGTTGAAAACGGGTGAAGTAGGTTATGTGATTGCTGCAATCAAGGAGATTGATGGTGCACCGGTAGGTGACACAATTACCCATGCAGCAAAACCGGCTGTTGAGCAGTTACCGGGTTTTCATACAGTTCAACCACAGGTCTTTGCCGGTTTGTTTCCGATCAGCGCAGATGATTATGAGGCTTTGCGTGAAGCATTGGCAAAATTACGTTTGAATGATGCGGCACTATTCTATGAGCCGGAAACATCACAGGCACTGGGCTTTGGTTTTCGTTGTGGTTTTTTAGGTATGTTGCACATGGAAATTGTGCAAGAGCGCCTAGAACGTGAATACAATATTGATTTAATCACCACAGCACCTACCGTAGTTTATGAAGTAGAGGTTCATTCAGGCGAAGTGTTAATGGTTGACAATCCAGCCAACTTACCAGATTCTGGAACAATCGCTGAGGTTAGAGAACCTATTATTTTGGCAAATATCTTAGTACCTCAAGAATACTTAGGCAATGTGATTGGCCTTTGTGTTGAAAAACGTGGTGCTCAAAAAAACATGCAATACACAGGCAGTCAGGTTTCATTAAATTATGAATTACCGATGAGTGAAGTAGTGCTGGATTTCTTTGATCGATTAAAATCAGTTAGTCGAGGCTATGCTTCTTTTGACTATGAATTTGTCCGATTTGAGCCAGCACCTTTAGTTAAGTTAGATGTGTTGATTAATGGCGATAAAGTGGATGCACTGTCGGTTATTGTGCATAAAAATTTAAGCCAGACACGAGGGCGAGATTTAGTTGAAAAAATGAAAGAACTCATTCCTAGACAAATGTATGAAGTTGCTATTCAAGCCGCGATAGGCTCTAAAGTAATTGCCAGATCAACCGTGAAAGCCATGAGAAAAAATGTAACGGCTAAATGTTATGGTGGTGATATATCGCGTAAGAAGAAACTATTAGAAAAACAAAAAGCGGGTAAAAAGCGTATGAAGCAAGTAGGAAGTATAGAAATTCCTCAAGAAGCTTTTCTGGCTGTATTGCAAGTTAATAAGGAGTAGCCTACCTTTTTAATTGCTGGTAATTTCTCTTTAAACTTTAAATATTAAATAAAATATGGATTACGATTTTTCTTTTTTTCTTGTTGCCGCTAGTCTGGTAACGGGAACAATTTGGGGTGGTTACTTGTTGTTTCTAAAACTATCTAAAATTGACTCCACACAAAGAACAGAACCTTTGATTGTTGAATATGCACACTCCTTTTTTCCTATCGTATTCGTGGTTTTAATTTTAAGGTCCTTTGTTGCAGAACCTTTTAGGATTCCGTCTGGCTCAATGATGCCTACTTTATTAATTGGTGATTTTATCCTGGTTAATAAATTTATTTATGGCGTGCGTTTACCCGTCTTACATAATAAAATCATAGACATTAATAAGCCAGAAAGAGGGGATAGTGTTGTTTTTAGATACCCAAAGAACCCTAAAGTAGATTATATAAAAAGAGTGATAGGTTTACCGGGTGATAGAATTGCTTATTACAATAAGAAAATATATATCAATGGAAAGTTAGCAAAGCAGGTCTCATTAGGTGACTACCAAGGGGTAGGACAAGGTAAAAACATGACGGGTAATGAGCATTTGCTAGAAGATTTAACAAATATTGAACATAATATTCTCATTGACCAGAACGCATCCTCAATTGAAGGGGTTTTTTTAGTGCCTAAAGGACATTACTTTGTTATGGGTGATAACCGCGATAATAGTAATGATAGTCGTTACTGGGGAACCGTTCCTGAAGAAAATTTGGTGGGAAAAGCTTTCTTTATCTGGATGAGCTGGGACTGGCAGCATAAAGGCGTTGGTTTGGATCGTATTGGAACAATTCTAAAATAGACTAGACTTAATACATTGATATTTATAATTACTAAGGAGAAACAATGACTTATTCAATTAAACATCAGAAGGGTCTAACCTTTATTTCAATTTTGTTGATTTTGGGTCTAATTGCTTTTTTTGTTTTATTAGGCTTGAAAATTGGACCTATTTATATGAACCACAGTAAGGTGGTTAATGCTCTTGCTGCTGTAGAAAATTTGCCTGATGTAGAAACCATGACTAAACACGAAATTCTCTGGAGCTTAGATAAGCGCTTTAATATGAATTATGTAGACCATGTTACTGAAAAAGATATTACAGTCACTACTGGGGGTAATTATGTCAAAGTTGAAATTGAATATGAAATTGTTGAAAAATTAGTGGGTAATTTAAGTGCATTAGCTGAATTTTATGAGTCATTTGAAGTGGGTGATAGTGGGGAGGAGTGATCAGAAAATCTGAGATTCTAGCAAAAAAAATGGGCTTGGTTTTTGATCAAGCTGATCTTTTTACGCTGTCTTTAACCCATCGAAGTATGGGTGCAAAGAATAATGAACGATTAGAGTACCTTGGTGACTCTATTTTAGGTTTTGTTATTGCAGAAAAGCTTTATCAAATGTTTCCTAATGCTAGTGAAGGTGATTTGAGTCGATTAAGAGCCAGTTTAGTCAACCAGACTTCATTGGCAGAATTAGCAAGAGAGCATAATATTGGCGACTTTTTAATTTTAGGTTCAGGCGAGTTAAAAAGTGGTGGTTATAGACGAGATTCTATTTTATCTGATGCACTAGAAGCCATTATGGGAGCATTGGTAGAAGATCAAGGTGTGCTAGTCTGCCAACAATGGGTGTTAAAAATATTTGCTGGTAAACTAGCCAAATTAGACCTTAAAAAACCTCAGAAAGACTCTAAAACTCAGTTGCAAGAATTAATGCAATCAAGAAAAATTGAATTACCAAACTACGAATTAGTAAAAATGACCGGGGCTGCACATGAGCAAATGTTTAGTGTTAAGTGTACAACCGTTTTGCTGAAGGAACCTTGCATCAGCACAGGTATTTCAATAAAACGAGCCGAACAATCAGCAGCAGAAAAAATGTTAAAAGCAATAAAAAAGAAAAATAAATGAATTGTGGTTATGTCGCGTTAATAGGCCGTCCTAATGTTGGTAAATCAACATTAATGAATCATATGTTAGGGCAAAAAATAAGTATTACATCCCGAAAACCCCAG
The DNA here is from genome assembly GCA_023134955.1 of Methylococcales bacterium. Taxonomy (GTDB): domain Bacteria; phylum Pseudomonadota; class Gammaproteobacteria; order Methylococcales; family Methylomonadaceae; genus QPIN01. The sequence goes on from JAGLUC010000177.1 coordinate 3,602, forward strand.
ACCACTCGACATAGAATTCTGGGTATTAATACCACAGAAGCAGGGCAGGTTATCTATATGGATACACCTGGTATGCATCGGGTTGAAAAAAAAGCATTAAATCGTTATTTAAACAAAACGGCAGATACCACTTTATTGGGTGTTGATATTGTGGTCTGGTTAATTGATGGCTTATCCTGGCATGAATATGACGAAGTAATTTTTAAAAAATTAGAAAGAGCAGGTCTGCCCGTTATTTTGGCGGTTAATAAAGTAGATAAAGTAAAAGATAAAGAGGCTATTTTAAGTTTTTTTGCTGAAGCTCAAAAACGCTTTTCCTTTAAAGAAATGCTACCGATTTCCGCTTTAAAACAGACTAATTTAGATAAGTTAGAAAGTGTTTTAATGAAGATGCTACCAGAGGGCGGTCTGATCTATCCAGCAGATCAAATAACTGATCGTCCCGAGCGTTTTTTAGCGGCAGAAATTGTCAGAGAGAAATTGACCAGACGCTTAGGCGATGAGCTTCCTTATTCAATGACAGTAGAAATTGAACGATATGAAGAACAGCAAAAAATCACTAAAATCTATGCCATTATTTGGGTAGAAAGAAGCTCTCAAAAAAATATCGTGATCGGAAAGCAAGGCGAAATGCTTAAAAAAGTAGGTTCTGATGCAAGAAAAGATATAGAAACACTGATCGGTCAAAAAGTTTATTTACAATTATGGGTTAAAGTAAAGAAAGGCTGGGCAAATAGTGAGCGGGCATTACAAAGCTTAGGCTTTATGGATGAAATGTAGATGTTTTGGAAAATATGTAAATGAATGATTCAGATGTTCATTTACAATCCGCCTTCATTTTACAACATCGAAAATATCGTGAAACCAGTTTAATCATTGATGTATTAACTAAAGATTTCGGCATCATATCTATTCTTGCCAAAGGGGTAAGAAAGAAAAAATCTAAAACAGCAGGTGTTCTACTTGCATTTTCAGCCCTAAAAATTTCTTATATCGGAAAAAATGAGTTAAAAATACTAACCCATGTTGAACCCGATGTAGATCAGATAAAATTAAAGGGACTATCACTTTATTGTGGTTTTTATATTAATGAGTTAACCCGATACCTTTTACATAAAAATGACCCTCACCCTGAAGTCTATTATGAATATTCACAATGCTTAATGCTTTTATCTAAAGCAAAAAAAACAGAACAGATATTACGGTTTTTTGAGCTTAATTTAATGCAACAGATTGGTTATGCTATTCCGTTAAGTTATGATGCCATAACTGATACAACAGTAAAGCCATTAACAAAATATTATTTCAATAGTGAACTGGGAATGGTTGAAAGTCCACAAGGTTATATAACAGGACAGACGTTATTGATGCTAGAAACAAGAGAATCATTAGATCAGCAAGCATTATATGAAGCTAAACAGTTAATGAGACGAGTGATAGATTTTTACTTGCAAGGTAAAGAATTAAAAAGCAGAGCCATACTGGCAAAAATTATAAAGCAGATATGAAAAAACAAACAATATTATTGGGTGTCAATATAGACCATGTCGCAACATTGCGCCAAGCAAGAGGAACAAGCTACCCTAACCCCATTCAAGCCGCATTAGTTGCAGAACAGGCAGGAGCAGATGGCATTACCGCTCACTTGCGAGAAGATCGTAGGCATATTCAAGATAGAGACATTTACTTGCTTAAAGAAATGTTACATACACGACTAAATATGGAAATGGCAGTCACCGATGAAATGATTGCTATTGCTGTCGATGTAAAACCTTATGCCTGTTGTCTGGTACCTGAAAAAAGGGAAGAACTAACTACCGAAGGTGGTTTAGATGTAGCGAGTAACCCAGAAATAATGAAAAAGGCTTGCCATACATTAGCAGAATCAGGAATAGAGGTTTCTTTGTTTATTGACCCGGAAATAAAACAAATTGATGCAGCTATTAATGCAGGCGCACCAGTAATAGAGTTGCATACAGGATGTTATGCCGATGCAACTAATAACGAACAAAAAAAACAACAGCTGTTTAGAATCCGAAAAGCAGCAGAATATGCCCACAATGCAGGACTACAAGTTAACGCAGGGCATGGACTACATTTTCATAATGTAGAAGCAATATGTAAAATCCCACAAATAGTTGAGTTAAATATAGGGCACTCAATCATCGCCCAGGCAGTTTTTTCTGGTTTAGATCAGACAGTAAGGGATTTAAAGAAGCTTATGAGAGATTGTAGAATTGCTGATGGTTTTTGATTTGTAAATAGACCTTGTTTTTCTCGTGTTCTACTGATTGGTTACGTAATCCCACTGTGTCAGGATAGTTGCCGTCTAAATTAATACAGGGATCGGTAAAATTGAAATGAATGAAATATCAGCATTATTCATTGTTCTTTAGAAATTTCGACAGGATTTGATTAAATTCTTCTGGTTTTTCTATTGTTACACCATGATGGCTATTTTCAATTATCTGCAATTGTGCATTTGGCATAAGTTTTATGTAATCTTTTTTACTTTGGATGCTGGAGTAATCATGATCTGCCGTCACAATTAGAGATGGACATTTAATTTTATAGAGCTCTTTAGTAAAATCCCAGATAACGATACTTTTTAAAGATTTGGTATAGCTGGATTTATCATTTTTCTTAAATCTCTCTACAAATAATTCTCGCAACTTTCGCTGTTTTTTTTCAGGAAATAAAGAGGAGGCTATTGCTTCACCAACTTTCTTCATACTCATAAACTGAATCATTAGTAATCTAGCGTAGAATTTTAAACGGGTTTTAAGGTTATTAATAGGAAAATGGGACCAGCTATTAACAATTACCATGCTTTTGACTAGCTCTGGGTTGTCTCTTGCTAATTGAAAGCTAATCATCCCCCCCAGTGATAAGCCTACTATATGAATATTTGTTATGTTTAATTTTTTTAATAATTTGGCAATATCATCAGCAAATAGCTTAATACTGTATGTGCCTTGTGCTTTTGTAGTCTGTCCATGACCTCGCAAATCAACAGTGATTACCTGATAGTGGCTTATAAAAAAATTAAGTTGATATTCCCAATCTTTACTACTGGTACCAAGACCATGTATAAAAAGTAAGGGTTGACCTGCACCATGAATTTCATAATAAAGCTCAATATCGTTAATGTTTTTTAGGCTCATAACTCCCTCTTCCCTGTTTTTTGATGCTCAAAGTTTATATATTGTTCATTTGCAAGAACAGATATTAGCATGGAATATCGTTATAGAGTCATAAAATGGCATCAGAAAAAGATTAAATATGTTTCAGGTTTTTAAATGTTACTTTTTTCAATTCTCTATAGATTCAGAGGATAAAGCTATTGTTTAACTGGCCGCTTATCTAACTTTCTCTGTAACGTTCGTCTATGCATATTTAAAGCTCGGGCAGCGGCAGAAATATTGCCATCATGTTGCATTAATACTTTTTGTAAATGTTCCCACTCCAGGCGTTTAACAGATAAAGGGTTTGGGTTAATTTCTATGGATGAGTCACCTTCATTTTTGTATAAGGCGTTGACTATTTCATCAGCATTGGCTGGTTTGGTCAGATAATGAATAGCTCCCAGTTTAATGGCTTCTACAGCAGTTGCGATACTGGCAAAACCTGTTAACATGACAATTTGGGTGTTATCATCAAGTGATATTAATTTTTTAACCAGTTCTAGTCCAGAATCATGACCAATACGTAAATCAATTACGGCATATTCGGGTTCGGTCTGTTCAGCTAGTATGATGCCTTGTTTAACATTATTGGCAATTGAGACATTGAAATTTCTTTTTTTCAATGCAGGGGCAAGGACTGAACAAAAAGTTTCATCGTCATCTACCAATAGCAGATTAGGTTTATCCAGTTCCTGTGTAGTCATGCTTAGTCTCTATTTATTAATAAAGGAAGGGTGATTTCAACACAGGCTCCCCCAGAGTCCATGTTAGAAAACTCTATTCTACCGCCTAAACGGTTAATTGTGGAATAAGTTAAAAACAAACCTACACCTAGGCCTTGTTTGCTACTGATCACGGGATGTTTTCCTGCAAAGCCTAAGACTTCTTCGGGAAAACCAGGGCCAAAGTCTCTGATTTTTAGAAATAATAGATGATCATTCCAGTCAGCACTGAGGTCTATTCCCTTGTCTGGTGGTGAAACTTCGGCTGCATTATTTAAAATATTGATAACGGAATGTGTTAGTGTCCTGTCGGCAATAATTTTGGCATTAATATCAACGGCGGTTGGGGTGATATGTAAATTAAGCTTACTAGTGGTATTAAAGGCTCGCCATTGATTTAGAACTTCATCAATATATTCAATCAGTGACATGGGCTTACCTGATTCTGCCCGCATTTCTCCAGAAGAAGCGGAAAGTACAGAAATAGCCTCTTTACAGCGATTAATTTGTTGATTTAGAACTTTCATTTTTTTATGTAAATCGCCAAATCGTTTTTCAGGATATTCCAGTTCCATTTCATGAATCATAATAGCCATAGTGCCTAAAGGTGTTCCCATATCATGTGCAGCACTGGCTGCTAGTGTTCCTAAGGAAATTACCCGCTCATCACGCAAAGCGTTTTCTCTGGCATCAGCAAGACTACGCTCACGATCTTTAACTGTTTTAGATAATTCAACTACAAAATAAGCAATTAAACCGGCACTAAAAACAAAGCCAAACCACATGCCAAAAATATGTAAATTAAAATACTGGTCATCTTGCATGTCATGCAAGTAATGTTGGGTTTCTGGACTCACCAGGTTCATATCAGGAAGATGTGGCTCAACAGCAGGTAAAGGAATGTTGTAGCCAATTAATACAGTGTAAGTACAGCATGTGAGAATAACCATATTCCATGCGTAGGCCTGAGGCAGCATGATAGCGGTTAAGATTAAAGGCAATAAAAAAACCCAGATAATAGGGTTTGATGCGCCACCTGTCAGGTATAGTAGCGAGGCCAGTGCAAAAACATCAACGGTGATTTGTGAGAATATTTCTAATTCAGTAACAGATTCATCCGTTTTAAGGCGCATCCAGGTGTATAGATTGACAGCACAGATTGAAAAAATAACTAGCCAAAGTTCTTCCAGAGGCAGAATTATGTTAAGTCCGTAGTCGGCGATAATGATAATGAGAGACTCGGCCAAAATCATCAAATTCCTAAGAATGTAAAGCCATTTCAGGTTGGTGAAGCTAGAAATATTTTTTTTGGGGAAGAGATCTTTAAACATATGAAGAATTTTTTTAGAAGAAATAAATAACTTGCAAAAATAAAGGTTATTTGATAGTGCGACAATATGTCACATTCTCACTTGGCAAAACTGCTGCTATTATACAATTAACTTTTAAAGCTCTTGTAGCTAAACATTGAATGTTGCGTCATGTTATTCCTAAAAACACCCTCCTAAAGCAGTTAATTAACTGCTTTTTTTTTGCCTGTAATATTTGTAATACTAAATAAAACATAAAAAATATTGTTGTTTAATGGGGTTTTGAGTTAGATTAAAAACCTTTAGATTAAAGCATTTTTATTGATCTATGGCTGAGAAGAAGCCATCTAAATTGAATGTGGACTCGTCATATTTTATAAAAAACAGATGAATAATTATAGCTTAAAAGTGAATATCGGCGCCTACAGTGACAAAGGTATTAAAGCCGACAATGAAGATTGTTATGGTTCAAATAATGCAAACCAGTCTCAACTTATTCATAAAGGTATTGCTGTTGCCATTGCGGATGGAATGAGTGGCAGTGACGCAGGCCAGCAGGCAAGTCATTGCTGTGTGAGCGGTTTTTTGAGTGATTATTATAGTACCCCTGATTCATGGACGGTGAAAAATGCAGGGCAGAAAATTCTTTCTGCGACTAATTCCTGGTTGTTTACTCAAGGGCAGCAGCGTTATGGGTCAACCAAAGGGATGGTCAGCACTCTAAGTGTTTTGGTTTTTAAATCAACTACCGCACATATCTTTCATATTGGTGATTCTCGTATTTACCGATTAAGAAAAGGTAATTTAGAATTAATGACACGTGATCATCGTGTTCAAATATCAAATGAAAAAAGTTATTTAAATCGAGCGATGGGTATAGAACCTCACCTGCAAGTCGATTACAAAGCCTTCCCTTTGGAACTAGGTGATTTATTTGTGATGAGCACAGATGGTGTGCATGATTTTATCTCAGAAAAAATGCTGAAGCAGATCATTCAAGAGGAAGGTAATTTAAATGATCGTGCAAAAACATTAGTACAACAAGCCCAGGATAATAATAGCGATGACAATTTAACCTGTCAGTTGGTGAGTATTGAGCAATTACCCTTAGCAAAAGAGGATGAAATTGTTCGCCGTCATGCTAATTTACCGTTTCCTCCTTTATTAGAAAAAGGCATGATAATGGATGGGTATCGTATTGATGCAGAATTACAAGCCAGCAAGCGCACCCAGATTTATCATGCTTTTGATACCAAAACGCAGACCCAGGTGATTTTAAAAACCCCGTCAATATTGTATGAAGATGATACCCAGTATATTGAACATTTTTTATATGAAGAGTGGGTAGGTAAACGGATTCAACATAATAATGTGCTCAAGGTATTGGGTACAGACAGAAAAAAAACGGCTATTTATTATGTGACTGAATATTTGGAAGGACAGACCTTAAGAGAGTGGATGGATAGTCATCCTAAACCCTATATTCGAGAAGTTAAAAAAATTATAGAACAAATAGCCAAAGGTATACGAGCATTCCATCGTATGGAAATGTTGCATCAGGATTTAAAGCCTGAAAATATCATGTTTGATAAACAGGGCGTAGTAAAGATTATTGACTTTGGTTCAGTTAAAATTGCCGGCATTGCTGAAATTACACCCATGGAACAGGATGATAATGTGTTAGGGACATTGAATTATACTGCACCTGAATATCATCTGGGACAAAGGGGCACGGTTAAGTCGGATATTTATTCATTAGGGGTGATTACATATGAAATGATTAATAAAGCCTTGCCTTTTGGTGGAGATATGCCCGAAAAACCAAATAAAATTAACCTGGCTAAACTACAATATGTCCCTAGTTTTCATAAAAACACCATGGTTCCCTACTGGATAGACGGCGCATTAAAAAAAGCGACTTTTATTTCACCACAGGCAAGATATGACACTCTGTCAGAATTTATTTATGACCTGTCTAACCCTAATAAAAACTTTCTTAAATCTGCTGATAGCTTACCATTAATTGAAAGAAACCCTCTTATGTTTTGGAAAGCACTATCTGCATTATTATTGTTAAGTAACTTAGTGTTGTTGTATGTTTTAAATGCTAAATAAAACCGTTGTAAGAAAAAGATTTTTTTTCCAATGCTATAGAACATAAATCCCTCATATAAAATCATGCCGAGGTCAGACGTTCCTACCAAACAAGCATCTGATTATTTAATATTGGTGCAATAGTATTTTAAATCTGCCCCAAAGTAGAGCAAGCTTTTGTTCTCTGAACTCAATCCTTAAACCTGGAAAACTTTAACACATCACTATCCAGCTTGTTGGCATGGTATCTGCTATGATTGATGATATCAAAAAAAATTTTAGTTCACCGAGGTTGGGGATGAGTAAAAAACAAACATTAGTTGTTATTGGCAATGGCATGGTGGGTCAGAATTTTCTGTCTACTCTTATGACTAGTGGTATTAAAGATCAGTATGAAGTAGTTACTTTTTGCGAAGAACAGCGAGTTGCTTATGACAGGGTGCATTTAACCGAATATTTCTCAGGTAAAACGGCTGAAGATTTATCATTAGTTGAGGACGGCTTTTTTGCCGATAATGGCATTACTATTCATGTCGGTGATAAAGCTGAATCAATAGATCTGGAAAATAAGTTGGTGACTTCTGCAAAAGGCGTGACGATTAGCTATGACAAACTGGTTTTAGCAACTGGCTCTTATCCCTTTGTACCTCCCATTCCTGGGCATGATCGCGAAAACTGTATGGTTTATCGGACTATTGAAGATTTAGAGGCGATTACTAAGGCTGCTAAAACATCTAAAGTCGGTGTGGTAGTTGGTGGTGGTTTATTAGGGCTGGAAGCAGCTAAAGCCTTAAAAGATTTAGATTTAAAAACTCATGTTATTCAATTTTCATCCAACTTAATGTCTGCTCAACTGGATGATGGTGGGGCAAAAATGTTGGCGGATAAGATTGAAGCATTGGGTATGTCCGTTTTAGCAGGTAAAAACACCTTAAAGATTGTTGATGGTGAACAGTGCAAAAATAAAATGATTTTTGCTGACGGAGAAGAGCTGGAAACTGATTTAATTATTTTTTCCACAGGTATTCGTCCACGTGATGAAATCGCTAGAGCTTGTGGTTTAGCGCTTGGTACAAGAGGTGGAATTAAGATTGATAATCAATGCAAAACATCTGATCCTGATGTTTATGCGATTGGTGAATGTGTGGTCTGGAATAACCAGATATTTGGATTAGTCGCACCCGGCTACAATATGGCAAGAACGGTGGTTGCCAATTTAGCTGGCGAATATGCCAGTTTTGAAGGTGCTGATATGAGCACCAAATTAAAACTACATGGTGTTGATGTTGCCAGTATTGGTGATGCACATGCCAATACTCCAGGATCAATGGTATATACCTATCAAAATGGAGCAGATGGTATATATAAACGTATTGTAGTCAGTGAAAATGGCAAAAAGTTACTAGGTTCTGTGCTGGTGGGTGATGCTTCTGGTTATAGCACTTTATTGCAATATTGCTTAAATGGGATTGATTTACCTGAAAACCCTGACGCATTAATTTTACCTCATCGTTCAGATGAATCTGTTGGTTTAGGGCCAGATGCCTTACCTGATTCAGCACAAATTTGTTCCTGTTATGATGTTAATAAGGGTCAAATCTGTTCTGCGATTGAAAATGGCTGTACATCAATAGCTGCGTTAAAAACAGAAACCCAGGCTGCAACAGGTTGTGGTGGTTGTTCTGCTCTATTAAAGTCAGTTTTAGACAGTGAGCTGGAAAAATCGGGTGTTGCAGTCAATACTGATATTTGTGAACATTTTGCTCATACACGTCGTGATTTGTATAATATCGTGATGGTTGAAGACATCAAAACTTTTGATGAATTATTAGACAAACATGGTAATGGCGGACGTGGTTGTGAAGTCTGTAGACAGGCGGTAGGTTCAATTTTAGCCTCTTACTGGAATGAATATATTCTGCAAAAAGCGCATTTGAGTGTGCAGGATACCAACGATACCTTTTTAGCCAATATGCAAAAGGATGGTACATATTCAGTTGTCCCCAGAATGACGGGTGGTGAAGTAACACCTGAGATGCTGATTGCATTAGGTGAAATTGCTAAAAAATATAAGCTATATACCAAAGTGACTGGCGGACAACGGATTGATTTGTTTGGAGCCAGAGTAGATCAGTTGCCTTTAATATGGAAAGAGTTAATTGATGCCGGGTATGAATCGGGGCATGCTTACGGAAAATCGTTAAGAACGGTTAAATCCTGTGTTGGCAGTACCTGGTGTCGTTTTGGGGTGGCAGACAGTGTGGGCTTGGCGGTTGAACTGGAAAATCGATATAAAGGCTTAAGAGCGCCGCATAAAATTAAATTTGCTGTTTCTGGTTGTACACGGGAATGTGCAGAAGCCCAGGGTAAAGATATTGGCATAATTGCAACAGAAGGCGGCTGGAATTTATATGTCTGTGGAAATGGTGGGATGAAGCCACGCCATGCTGATTTATTTGCCACTAATCTGGATAAAGCAACCTTAATAAAATATATAGATAGAGTATTGATTTTTTATGTCAGATCAGCGGATAAATTGCAAAGAACTTCTGTATGGATGGAAAATATGGAAGGTGGTCTGGATTATCTAAAATCAGTCGTTATAGATGACCAGTTAGGCTTGGCTGATAAGTTAGAAGCACAAATGCAGCGAGTGATTGACAGCTATCAATGTGAATGGAAAACCACCATTGAAGATGAGTCTAAACTTAAACGTTTTCGTCATTTTGTTAATAGTGATCAAACTGATGACCAGGTGGTATTTGTGGAAGAACGAGGACAAATTCGCCCCGCCAATGAACAAGAGCGCAAGCACTTTAAAATAGCGGAGGAAGCGTAATGTCAGATGAAAAACAATGGATTGATGTGTGTAGTATAGATGATTTACAACCCGACTCAGGTATCTGCGCGCTAGTTAACAACAAACAAATAGCCATTTTTTACATGCCCAAAGAAAATGCGCTGTACGCGATTAATAATTATGACCCTTTTGGTGAAGCTAATGTGTTATCCCGTGGACTGATTGGTGATCTTAACGGTATCCCCATGGTGGCATCACCTTTATATAAACAGCATTTTAATCTGCAAACAGGTGAATGTTTGGATGATAGTAGCGTCAGCGTTGAAGCCTATAGTATACGGATAGAAAATGATCGTGTACAAGTCAGTCTTGAGGAAAACAAATGAATTATAAGTATTATATTGCCGATGTCTTTACCAATCAGGTTTTTAATGGCGCACAAGTAGCTGTTTTCCCCAATGCAGATGGTTTAAATAATCAACAAATGGCAAATATTGCCAGAGAACTCAATTTATCAGAAACGGTATTTTTATTTAAACAAGATCAAACAGAAAAGTCTCGAAGGATGCGAACTTTTTCCCCTTATGGTGAAAAAGGCTTTGCGGGACACCCGGTGATTGCCGCCGCATTTGTTTCTGCATCCTGTGGTGAAATTGTATTAAGCGAACAAAATACCTCGCTGATATTTAAGCAAAATGCAGGGCCAGTAGAAATTAATGTCACAAACAAAGATGGTAAGCCCAGTTTTATTCAGTTTACACGCCAAGTCGCACCAATTGTCGATTACTACACACCCACAGAAAGTGAATTGGCTGGGTTTTTAAGCATAGATGAGAAGTATATTGATAATAAAAAATACAGCGCTCGTCTGGTATCCTGTGATTTTCCATATCTTATAGTGCCTGTTTATTATTACCAAACATTAAGAAATGCAAAATTTAATATGGCTGCCTGGAGCCAATCGGATGCGCCACAAACGGCCGCACAAGAAATATTATTAATTTCACCTAAAACCCCCTTTAAGGATTCTGATTTTTCACTCCGCCTTTTAGGGCCAAATATTGGATTAAATGATGACCCCCCCATTGGAACTGCAATGGCGGCATTCGCCTCTTATTTATGTTCTTTTGAACACATGCAAAAAGGGACTTATACCTTTGCCGTGGATAGAGGCGATGAAAAGGTACGCCGCAGTGTGATTAATTTAGAAATGGATCATAAAAAAGAAGATAAATTAACCCTCCGTGTCGGCGGCGAGGCAGTGATGGTATCTGAGGGAGAAATGATTATTCCTCAGTCAGAATAGTAATCATCCCATTTTGCTGAAACAACTAATTCCAAAATTTTATTAAATTTAGAGAGAAAGTATTATGTCTTATTTAGTCCCATCAGAATTTGTTACCAAAATGGTAGATGCTGGAGAATCAAAAATTTTTATGTCTACCAGAGATACCTTGATTAGAGCGTTTATGGCAGGCGCAATTCTCGCATTGGCAGCTGTATTTGCAATTGCTATGGCTGTTCAGACTGGCTCGCCACTCATAGGTGCTATTTTGTTTCCCGTTGGTTTTTGCATGTTGTATCTAATGGGTTTTGATCTGCTGACAGGGGTATTCGTATTATCGCCACTTGCCTTAATAGATAAAAGACCAGGGGTAACGGCTAGTGGTGTTTTAAGGAATTGGGGATTGGTATTTGCTGGTAATTTAGGAGGTGCTTTGGTTGTTGCTTTTATGATGGCATTTATTTTCACTTACGGTTTCTCTGTTGACCCCGGCGCACTGGGACAAAAGATTGCCAAAATTGGTGAGGCGCGTACTCTGGGTTATGCCCAATATGGTGCGGCAGGCTGGTTTACCATTTTTATACGCGGAATGTTGTGTAACTGGATGGTATCAATGGGTGTGGTCGGGGCGATGATCTCCACTTCAGTTAGTGGTAAAGTTATTGCCATGTGGATGCCTATTATGCTGTTCTTTGCGATGGGTTTTGAGCATTCTGTGGTCAATATGTTCTTATTTCCATCTGCAATGATTATGGGGGGTGAATTTTCAATTATGGATTATCTGGTTTGGAACGAAATTCCGACGGTTCTAGGTAATTTAGTGGGTGGGCTGGCTTTTACTGGTTTAACATTGTACACAACCCACGTAAGAACAGCACCAAAACGCTCTTTGTAAAATTCAAACCCTACTGAATGCCTGTACTCATGTAGGCGCTCAGTAGGGTTTTAAAGGATTTTTTATCAATCTCTTAGCCTAGGCTTGTTTAGAGTGTAAAGCATATGCCAAATCAATTAAAAATTTCAGTCGGACAATACTCTAACAAAGGGCGTAAAGAGATTAATCAGGATTTTTATGGTGTACTTATACCCGAAGAACCTCAATTAAGTTCAAAAGGTATTGCTATTGCATTAGCTGATGGAATTAGTAGCAGTGATGTGGGGCAGATAGCAAGTAAAGCAACAATTATTGGTTTTTTAGAAGATTATTTCTGTACCTCAGAAGCATGGTCAGTAAAAAAATCAGCACATCAGGTTTTGATAGCAACTAATTCATGGTTGTATTCACAATCACAACAAGGACTGCATCGTTACGATAAAAACCGTGGTTATGTCTGTACCCTAAGTGCCATGATTATTAAATCAACTACTGCACATATTTTTCATTTGGGAGATACTCGAATTTACCGATTAAGGGATAATACCCTAGAAAAATTAACTAATGATCATCGACTTTGGGTGTCGGAAGAAAAAAGCTATTTGAGTCGGGCAATGGGGATTAATGCCAGACTTGAAATTGATTATGACTCTTTTCAAGTTGATCTAGGTGACATATTTTTATTTGTCACTGATGGGGTTTATGAATTTGTAAATTCACAATTTATGAGCAAGGTCATCAATAAACAAAATGATAACCTGGATGCAGTGGCAAAAATTATCGCAGAAGAAGCCTATGAGCAGGGTAGTGATGATAATCTTACCGTGCAGATTGTCAAAGTTGATGAATTACCCAACCAAAACATTGACGAGATTCATCAACAATTAACCAAGTTACAATTTCCTCCAATATTAGATGCGAGAATGGAATTTGATGGTTACAAAATTATCAGAAAAATACATGCCAGTAGTCGCAGTCATGTTTATCTGGTGGTAGATGTTGAAACAGGTATTCAGCTTATCATGAAAACACCATCCATTGATCTTCAAGCTGATACGGCTTATCTGGAAAGGTTTTTGATGGAAGAGTGGGTTGCCAGACGCATTAATAATAATGCCCATGTCCTTAAACCTTGTGTACTCAATCGGCAGCGTAATTTTTTGTACATCATCATGGAATTTATTGATGGGCAAACATTAACGCAATGGATGAGAGACAATCCTAGAGCAGACTTAGAAATAGTCCGAGGAATAATTGAACAAATTGCCAAAGGTCTACGAGCATTTCACCGCTTGGAAATGCTTCATCAGGATTTAAGACCTGAAAATATCATGATTGATACCGCAGGGACTGTAAAGATTATTGATTTTGGCTCAACTAAAGTGGCAGGTATTATGGAAATTACTAGCCCTGTAAAGCAATCTAACGCGTTAGGGACAGCGCAATATATAGCCCCCGAATATTTGCTTGGTGATGCAGGAACACCGCGATCAGATCAATTCTCATTGGCTGTTATTACGTATCAAATGTTAACTGGAAAACTACCTTATGGAATTAAGGTCTTTCAAGCCACCAACAGAATGGCTCAAAACAAATTAAAATATAATCCGTTACCCCATGATGATCGGCATATTCCACTCTGGGTTGATGGAGCACTTAAAAAAGCATTGCACCCTAATCCATATAAGCGATATGAAGACATATCTGAGTTTTTATTTGATCTGAGGCACCCTAATAAACTGTTTTTAAATAAGGATCGTCCGCCCTTGTTAGAACGTGACCCTGTTGTATTCTGGAAGAGTGTTTCTTTTATCTTGTTGATTATCATAATTGTCCTACTGGTTTAATTCCAAGCTTTTTTTATGCGTTAAGTTGGTGCAAACTTGAGTCAAACTAAGTGTAGCCAATCAATAGTGGTAGAGCTTTTTTGAGTTAGGGGTTTATAAAATATCAATATTTGAGGCATATGTGTAGAGCCCAGATTCCCACATAGAACAAATAAAAAACGAGTAAGCCTTGGCTGTATAATGGATTGAGACTAACCAAGCCCATCACCCAAAGGGTGCAACCAAGACTTATGAATATATTACCGTACAAACTTAAAACGACCAACGAGCAATTAACATCAAGAGCAGGATTGTTAGTTGTTGGTCAGATAATGAAACAATTAGAGTTATCAAAAAGTATTGATAATTACTTTCCTGCCCCCAAAAGCAATCGAGGTATCCCAGCTTCTTCATACTTAGAAACACTCATTTTAATGCAACATGAAGGCTCTTTTCATTTAGATGATGTGAAACACTTTCATGATGATGAGGCATTAACGCAAGTGCTCGGCATACAGAAAATACCCAAAGCCAGTGCAATAGGGAACTGGTTAAGGCGTATGGGCAATAATGGACAAGGTCTGAAATCCCTGTCTGATGTGAATAAAGGCGTATTGAAAGCCGCACTGCATCGTTGCAAAGGCATCACACTGGATATTGATGCCACAGAAATTATCAGCCACAAGGCGGATGCTCAATGGACATACAATAAAAATCAAGGCTATATGCCGATGGTTGGGCACATAGCCGAAGTCGGAATGGTGGTCGCCTGTGATTTTCGAACAGGCAATACATCGCCTGCAAAAGACAATTTAGCCTTTATTCAACAATGCAAGGCGGCACTCCCTCAAGACTGCTACATAAAATTCTTACGTATTGACGCGGCAGGCTATCAGGCAAAAATCATTCAATACTGTGAAGAACAAGGGATACATTATGCAATAAGAGCCAAGATGAGTGTTAGCATCAAAGAATATATTGAGACCTTGGAAGAGACGGACTGGCAACCGTTGATCCATAAAAATGGTGAAGTGAGCCAGCATCAAAGTACCTGTCGTACAGTACACTGGATAACAGGTCATGAGACACCGTTAACGCTAGTCATACAACGCAAAGCCATTAAAGGACAGCTTGAGCTTGATATGGATACAGCAACAGACAGTACCGAGCTAGCAGAGCAAGGTTACATCTACCGTAGTATTGTCACAGACCAAGAAGACTGGACGGATAGCCAAATTATCCATTGGTATAACCAGCGAGGGGAAGACAGTGAAAACAGAATTAAGGAGCTTAAAATAGATTTTGGTGGTGATGTTTTGCCCTGTAGTGATTTTGGAGCCAACGCCTTGTACTTCATGATCAGCGCTCTTTCATTCAACTTATTGGCACTGATGCGCCTATTTTTACCAGAAGAGTTAGCTCACCACAGAGTCATGACAATACGCTGGCGACTCTATGCTATTGCAGCCAAGGTCGTTAGAACAGGTCGGCAAATTTTTATAAAAATGAAAAGAAAACATCAGGAGCTGCTTGAAGCGGTATTAGCTAGAATAAGGCTGATTGAGCCTGTTGTAATCTAGCCAGCACAAAACGCTTAAGCCGATTGATAGGATAGATCCGTCTAAAAAATGGTATTTTTAGGCATAAAAACAAAAATACTCAAAAAATGGGTGAAACAGGAGGTGGATACCTGAAAAATTAAACAGTTTTGATTTGTTAACAAAAA
>JAGLUC010000178.1 GCA_023134955.1 Methylococcales bacterium
TTTTCATTACTGCGAATACTTTTGGAACAATTAATATGCACTTAAAATTTTTCAGAACAAGGTGAAAATTACAGGCAATAGCAAGCTATTGTCAAGGTTATCGAAGATTTTAAGTGTTAAATGCCAGTCATGAATAATTATAGATGCTCTTTGCTAAAATATTCCTGTAAATAGCGATTAAACCGCCTTACTCCGATTGTTTTTGGTTCTATCGCCAAAAATTCGTCCAGCACCATATCATCTCCAACTTGCATTGCCAAATGAAATTGACGATCAGGTATCTGATACCACTTTTCTTGTTTAGTTAATGTACTAGGGAAACAGCTTATGGTTACTGGAGTTACAATTGTATTTGCCTGCAATGCAATGCGTGCTGCACCTCGTTGAAATTTATAAGATTTCCCTGGAACGGTACGAGTTCCTTCAGGAAAAATAACCATAATACCGCCAGCCTTTAAATAAGCGACACTATCTCTGATCATTTTTTCAGAATCACCATTACTAATATAACCCGCGTTAATAACAGACCCTTTAATAAAGGGATTATGCCATAATTTTTCTTTAACTATGCAGCTAGCTAAAGGAATTCTGCTGATAATAAAGACAATATCAATCAATGTTGGGTGATTTGCCAAAATTAATTGTCCTGGTCTATTTAATTTTTCCAGTCCTTTAATTTCATAGCTCATAACCCCCAATTGATGCATCAGACCAATAAAAATATAAAAACTGTAATGTACACTTTTTTGTGCACGAGCTGTTTTTTGGCTTTGACTGCCAGGAATAAGTCTAAGTATAGGATAAACTAACAGCCATAATAAAAGTCCTCCCAAACCAAAAGCAGTAAAACTCACGGCTGTTGCAAATAATCGCCAATAATAATTAAATTTCTTGTTCATTGTTTATTCCAGCACCAGCTATGTCGTGCTGTATTAATCATCAATTTCTTTTCTGTGCCAGACAGAAAACTGATTAACTGCAAAACTTGTAACGGCTGTTCCCCCATATCACCACAATCTGGCAATGAATTAAACGATAAAGGAAGCCCCGCCCCCTGTTTTGTAATATGCAGAGCAACTGCCTGACTATTGTCTGTTGATAACTGATAAGGCGCAGAAGGATAAAACGAGACTAAAGGTTCATCATACAAAACCACTAGCACTTCACTCTCTCCCTCCTGAAGTAATCCAACTGCTTCAATAAAAGCCGCAGCAATACCCTCTTCACCTGGGGCAACAACCGTACTTTGAACTTTATTTTTATAGGCCATGGAAAATAAACCAGCAATGGCGTTATGAACTGACAGGCTAAAAGCAGTCGGTGAAATCTCCTCGCCCATCTCTATCATTTCCATCATGGCAAATGATTTTGCCAACTCTCCATGCGTAGAGCTAAATACTGTGGGTATATTTTTATTGTCGGCAATACATTGGCTAGCAGCACAAAAAACAATCCGGGCAAGTGGACTTAATCGCCTCTTTAACATTTTAGGAACGACTGAAAGTAATTCAAGCTGCTTTGCTTTATTTGACTCCTCGGATTTCTCATGCCCCTCTAATGGCGGCCAAACACTCCATTTTTTTAATATGAAATTCTGATTCATTTTATTAAATTAAGCACTCTTTTATTAAATTGAAAGTCATACTGCCTTACGTTGGAACTCCTTTATTAGCTAGCATATCTGCTTTTTCATTACCTGCATTCCCTGAGTGTCCTTTAATCCATACCCAGTTTATATCATGTTTTGCAATCGCTAAATCCAACCTCTTCCACAAATCCACATTTTTAACGGGTTTTTTAGCTGCTGTTTTCCAGCCTCTTTTTTTCCAGTTATCCATCCATTCAGTAATCCCTTGCAGAACATATTTAGAATCCGTATGTAACTTAACATTACAGGCCATAGTCAAGGTTTCTAATGCAACAATTGCAGCCATCAATTCCATCCTGTTATTAGTGGTTTCTACCTCACCACCACACAATTCTTTTTGATTATTGTTATATTGCAAAAAAACCCCCCAACCTCCAGGTCCAGGGTTTCCTTTACATGCTCCATCTGTATATATAATGACCTGATCAGTCATGTTTTTTTATCCTGTTCCTATGTGTTAAAGATTCCAAACCTGTCGATGCAGAAACAAATCTTGATGATTTTAATTTAACAGGCGTTAAGGGTATTAAAGAATACTGTCTTTTAACTGCTCGTACAGCATAAGCCATTGAAAAAAAAGTGTACCTACCTAATTTAAATTGTTCAGGAGTCGTGTGAATCTTATCAATAGTAAATTCCGAGGTGGATCTAATTTCAAAATTCAACAATTTTAACCAATCTTCAATTCTGAATCGAGAAATAAAATAACCACGCCATGACTCAGACATTTTGATATTCCATAAAAATTGTAATCGCACCCAAATATTTAAAACATTGAAATTTAAAATAATAAGTTCACCCTCTGGTTTTAATACGCGTTCAACCTCTCTCATGGTTTGAAAGCGGTTAATATCAAATTCCAGCAAATGAGGTAAAATAACTAAATCAACCGTCTCCGATTGAATCGGCAAGCGATAAGCTTGACCACATATTTTAACAGCATCCTCACATCCATTCCCTTTACCATCAATAATGCAGTATTTTTGGTATAAAGTGCAGTCAATAAAATTATTTTCCCAACCTAAACCACCAATCTGCAATATTAGTTGTTTGCAGCCTACTGTAATTGACCTTTTAAGGTATTTTTGTTCCAGAAATTGTAATAATTTGCCTTGCGGTGTTTCATAAAATGAAAATAAAAACTTTCTTTTCATAGCTCAACTGAGAAAAATTAAGATCTTTTGATATACTTAGGAGTGAAGATTCAATGATTTCCACTCCTTGGTATCAACTTAAACTGGGTAAACCTTTAAGTAATGCAAAAATATAATTCTAGCAGGTCAGTCAAGTATTTACTTTATTTCATTATTTTAATACTCATTGGCTGTAGAGAAAACACTCATACACAAGCATTTTTTAATGAGCCCGCTCCTACAGAACCTTATTCCGTAGAAGACAATTCTCATTCAATAGCATCTGAACACCCAGGCAAACCTCATAAAACAGTCTGGGATCGTTTGTTTTCTTTATATGCACTACCTGAGATTGATAACGAGCGTATTGAACAACAATTACAAAACTATTTACAACACCCTGAATATTTAACCAAAATTCAGAAACGAGCAGAACCTTATCTTTACTTTATTCTAGATGAAATTGAAGCACGGAACATACCTGGAGAGTTAGCCTTACTACCAGCCGTTGAAAGTGCCTTTCGTCCAGAAGCTATTTCACAGAGCTACGCCTCTGGACTTTGGCAGTTTATGCCTGCAACAGGTCGTTATTTTGGTCTAAAACAAAATTGGTGGTATGACGGTCGTAATGACATTTATGCTTCAACCAAGGCAGCAACAACCTATCTAAAGCAACTCAATGAATTATACGATAATGACTGGCACATGGCATTGGCAGCCTACAATGCAGGTAAAGGTAATATCAGAAAAATCATTAGAAAAAATTTAAAAAACAATCTTGAAACAGACTACTGGTCTTTACCTTTGCGTAAAGAAACTATGGATTATGTCCCCAGATTACTGGCATTAGCTAAAATTTTTGCTAATGCAGACAAATACAACATCCCTTTACAAGACATTCCAAACACACCTCATTTCACAGTTATCGACACCGAATCTCAACTGGATTTTAGTGTCGCCGCTAAAATGGCACAAACTCCCGTTGATGACTTTCTTGACTTAAATCCCGCATTTAAGCGTTGGAGTGCAGATCCTGAAGGCCCTTTTCATATTTTGGTTTTATCTGAAAAAGCAGAAGAATTTAAACTAAAACTCGCTAAAATCCCTGCTGAAAACAGGCTAAAATGGATTAGGCATAAAATCAAATCAGGTGATAACTTAGGTGCTATTGCCATTAAATATCACTCGACAGTTAAAGCGATTCGGCAAAGTAATCATTTAAAAAACAACAAAATCAGAGCAGGCAAACACCTGCTCATCCCCACCTCGCTAAAAAAATCTTTAGCCAAAGCACTATCTAAAAATGATCGACTCTATGTAGTAAAAAAAGGCGATACTTTCTGGGACATTGCTCGTCTATTCGCGGTAAGCACCAAAGAAATTGCCTATTGGAACAGACTGTCACTAAAAAAATCACTTAGACCTGGTCAAAAATTAATCATCAAAAAAAGCAAAAGAACAAAAGCTTAGTTTTAATGATTGATTATTGACTAAAAATACCCAACACACATGCTTGTGTAACTTATTAATCGTCCCAAAAGTTCTGGCAGGGTATTTTGACACTGTTTTATTACCACATATTGTAGCCCGTATAAAACGAAATATCATACGGGGGTTCAAGTCATCGGTTCCCCGTATTAGGTAAACTTCATACGGGCTACTTTTTCATTACCGCGAATACTTTTGGAACGATTAATATAAGCATTCAAATATTACACTGATTACAATTATTGATTTAGGGATAAATATGCCTCTCAACTTTAAATGTTACACTACCCCTATCCTCATGATACTTTCCTTAATTTACTATACTCTTTACCTTTAAGAACACCTCATTCAAGTGTGTAGATTGTTGTGCTGAACTAGGCGTAAAGTAGCAGGAATAGCAATATATTTCAATGCTTTACAACAACACCCATCGCAACAATCTGCGTGCTTGGGTGAGGTATTCTTGAGCGTGAAGAGTATATAACTAAAAACCCACCTAAAAAACATCCATGAATAAATATCAATCAACTCAAATACCCAAATCTGGTTTAGAAGGATTAAAACAAAACTGGAAGAGTGATTTACAAGCAGGGTTCATGGTTTTCTTAATTGCCCTCCCCCTTTGTTTAGGTATCGCCATCGGCTCTGGCTTCCCTTCCTCAGCAGGTATTATTACCGCAATTGTTGGCGGTTTATTAGTCTCTCGCTTAAATGGTTCTCATATTGTGATTAATGGCCCAGCGGCTGGGCTGATTGTGGTGATGTTGAGTGCTGTTCAGTCCTTGGGGGAAGGAGATGCAATGGCTGGATATAGATATACCCTTGCGGCTATTATGATTGCAGGTTTTTTTCAGATTTTGATGGGGGTCTACAAGGCGGGTGAATTAAGCTCTTTCTTTCCAGCATCTGTGGTACAAGGCATGTTAACAGCGATGGGAATAATTATAATCGCCAAACAAAGCCATGTGATGCTTGGCGTAACTCCCGAACCTGGTAGTTTATTTTCGACTATCAGCCAAATTCCATATAGTCTTTTGAACCCATCAAAAGAAATTGCTTTTATCGGCATAACGGGACTGGCAATTCTTGCATTATGGCCATTATTAAAACGAATGCCATTAGGTAAGATCCCCGCCCCCATTGTTGTTATTTTGACAGGTATTGGCTTAGGTCAATTTTTTGGATTACAACATGAGCATATCCATTTTTCCGATATTACTGAACATAATCATTTGATTGCACAAAATTTTTTAGTTGAAATACCTGATAATTTTGCAGACTATTTTTACCTTCCCGATTTTTCAAAAATACTGACTTTTGAATTCTGGGGGGCAGTCATCAGTATCTGCCTGGTTGCCAGTTTGGAAAGCTTACTTAGCGCATCTGCCGTTGAAAAACTTGATCCCTATAAACGCCCTACTGACCTGGATCGCGATTTATCAGCTGTAGGCGTTGGCAATGTTATATCTGGTTTTTTGGGTGGCTTGCCCATGATTGCTGAGTTAGTAAGAAGTTCAGCTAATGTTACTAGTGGTGCAAAAACAGAATGGTCTAATTTTTTCCACGGTTTAATACTGTTAATATTCGTGGTTTTATTCCCTCATTTAATTCACAGCATCCCTCTCGCTTCGTTAGCAGCATTATTGGTCTACACTGGATTTCGCCTCGCCTCGCCCAAGACCTTTCAACATGTCTTGGATGTGGGGACTGAACAGTTATTTTTATTTCTTATTACCATTATCGGGGTTATTGCTACCAACTTATTAGTCGGCGTGCTGATTGGAGTTGCCGTTAAACTCTGTATTCACCTGTTACGAGGCGTTTGGTTAAGTAATATGTTTAAAATCCATTTTACGATTAAACAACATAACAACACTGTCACTATTAAATTCTTAGGGTCTGTTTTATTCTCTAATTTCTTACCCTTAAAAGCCGCACTTTCTAAATTAGATCACGGTAGAAATATTGTATTTGACTTCTCAGATGGTTATTTGATAGATCATACCGTACTGGATTTTATCCATGAATTTAGTGTAAATTACGCCAGACAAGGTGGCACATGTAAACAAGTAGGTCATCCACAAGAAACATTTTCAGATCATAATTTAGCAGCAAGATTAATGACTGAAGATGATAGGAAAAGCAGATATTAATCGTTCCAAAAGTATT
>JAGLUC010000179.1 GCA_023134955.1 Methylococcales bacterium
CAATGGCTCTGATATAACTATAAGAGTTAACACGTACTCGCATCGCTATATCTGCTTTTCCTGTTTCTGGGGTAAATTCAAATTCCCCTACAAATGGAAAGGGGTTGTTATCAATAAAAACAATTATTCGTTTAATATATTTATCTTTAGTTTGTTTGATTTTACTGATAATTTTTATCGGTACTAAAGCTGGATCTTCTGCCCGATAAGGTGCTTCAATTTGTATAAGATCGTTTGATTCTTTAATCACTTTACCTGCGAAATATTGCTTTTTTAAAAAATGGTTCCAGTTAACTTCATCTTTTGCAGCAGAGGCAAATAATGGTGTCATTAATAAAGCTAAAAAAAAGATTGTTATTTGTTTGTTCATTTTTATCCTCATTTATTTTTGTGAACAGATCGATTATCTTGAAAGTCTTATCTATTCTTCCCATTCCAATTCTGAAAAAGCTTTGGTGATATTTCTTTTATGAAATTGATCAAACAGCCTCCATTTATACTTTTCTGAATAGCCCACTGTTTCAATCGCTTGTTCTAAAAACTGACCTTTTTTAATCATTTGACGAATTTCAGTTAACAATAATCGTAAATAATCTTTTTCTGGCTGCATACTCTTTGGCCAGTCTGTCACTATCGATCCATGCCCTGGAACAACGAATTTGTAAGATTTACGCTCCAGCTTTGTTAATTCTTTAAGCCAACCTTTAATACTGCCATCTATAACGGGGATATGTTCAATAAATAACAAATCAGACATCCACAGTGTTTGAGTTTGCTGATCAAATACTGTTAAGTCATTATCAGTATGAGCAGTGGGATGCGCTGTTAATATTAGTTTTCTACCACCCAAATCAATTGATAATCGTTTTTTAACCGCCTTATTGGGCGGAATAATATGTTTAGCAGTTAACTTTACATTCAATTGCTCAGCCGCTCTATCCATATAATATTCACCTCTTGTCGCCATGGCTCTGGCAAGGTTTTTATGTCCGATAAATTTAACACCTGCTTGTTTAAACGCTATATTGCCATAAATATGGTCAGGATGAACATGTGTATTAATCACATAACAAACAGGCACTTTAGTGGTTTTTTTAATAACTTTTCTTAAAGCATAGCCTTGTTCAGGATTACCGCCGGTATCAATCACAGCAACACATGAATCACCTACAATAAAGCCAATATTGGCAATAGCTC
>JAGLUC010000018.1 GCA_023134955.1 Methylococcales bacterium
TGACTTGGTCCGACCCCATTGGTTCCATTGGTTATTGGTTCTTCCCGCAGTCTGGTTAATAATTTTGATATGCTATTTGCTGCATGTTCCTTTTTTAGCTAATTTTAATTTTGCGACGGCTTTCTTTCCTTCTTTTTCATCGACAAGTTTTAAATTTGCTCCGCCCACAAACACTCCCATCCTGATGTATTGCTTAACAAAATAGTTTTGGCCACTTTCAGTTTTAACAAGCAGGTTGTTTGGTGAAAACTCCGATTCTGTCGATATTTTATGTTCTTGATTGCCTTTGACTACTTCATAAAAAAACATATTCGGGGCAGTTTCCCCAATGCATTTGTCATCTACCCAGATATCCTTTTTTAATGCCGCTCCAGGACCACCCGCTCGGTATATGTACAACCCGGCATTCTCTACAGCTGGAGAATTAAATTCCTTGGCATTGTCGGATAACTCCTTACTTTCCATTGGAACAGTTGCACAACCACCAAACAGTAGTGACGCGAAAATGATTACAGCTGTTTTTTTAAACATTTTGGCTCCTTCAGTTTTTGATTTTATGCATAACCGGCGCCTCTTGGCGTCCGAGTTTATGGGATTGATAATAGTGAAGGCCTCCTTAACCATATCGGACCTCTTTCGGTATGATGAGAGTTAGGCCAATAACCTCAACAAAAGGAGACCTTCACAATGAGATTTTAGACGAAACAGCATGAACATTACTGCGGAATTGATCTGCACACAAATAAAATGTACCTCTGCATTTGTTATACATTTTAGTTTATTTTAGGTAGTTAGCTGTTTTTCTTTTAATGCTGTTTTATGGTTTTATTTCTTTTAAAATGCCTTTTATTAATATTTCCAGTGACTTTAGATTTTTTATTACCTTAGTTTTTTCTTCTTTAGTTAATGCTTTATACCCCCTGGAGTAGGGCCAGCCATATCCCCACCGATAGCTTGATGGGAAGTAGGGGGAGCCTCCTGCTCGAACACCTGTCAGCATTAGCTGGGCAATTTCTGGTTCTCCAACTTCTGATACGCATTGTTCTAGTGATTGATCAGCTTTAAGTCGTTCATCATAGGTTCCTCCCTGCCAATACGCAATGTCATGTCTAATGCAGCAATGCGCCCATAATGATTGGTGTTCAATGGTGCCATCCGGGAAAACACTGCACCCGTCTGTGGTCAAAGGTTTAAGTTCTGCCCCAAACGTTATTGAGGGCAACAGTAAAAAGGCTATGAAATAGAATGCTTTATTCATTTTCGGTATAACGCCATGCTCAGCGGCGCGCGCCTTTGGCGCGTCCGATGGAGATAATTGTGTACGCCCGGCATGGGCGTGATCTAATGGGGTGTAAGTCCCCTGTATCTGAATTCCGTTGCTATCAAGGGATAGTAGCGAAAATGCTAGCCGAAGGCAAGGGCGATCTCGTGAGGGGTGGTCTGAAGGAAGCCGGAGAGCAGGAGGGGGGGGCAGGCCAGGCAGTCCCTCTTGATTTCTTTGTTAACCATTTTTTGTTATTTTCTTTTGCTGGCTTTTTTATAGACCTGATTTTTGTCACGTTTTCCGACAGCAATAACTAGAACAAAAAGTTCATTGTCAATTACTTCGTAGACAAGACGATATCCACTAGCTCTAAGCTTAATTTTGTAATGGTTTTCAAAACCTGAAAGTTGACTGCCAGGCACATGTGGATCCTCAAGGCGTTCTTTTAACTTTTTCTTGAGATGAACCTGGATTGAGCTATCAATCTTTTTCCATTCTTTGAGTGCAGTTGGTAGGAATTTGAGCTTATAGCTCATCGAGAGTTACTTCCACTGCAGAAATTTTTTCATTGTGCCGTTCTTTAATTATCACTCCTAACTGATAGTCTTCCATTTTTTCAAGAAGTGCCTCGTATGTTTCTGCTGGAATTAAATATGCCGTTGGCTTGTTATGATTAAGAATGGCAATTGGCTCTCCGTCAGACCCTGCAATAAGGGCAGAAGGATTTTTCTTTAATTCTGATATGCTTGCTGAGCAACTCGCTAATACTGATTCCATGGCTACACCTATGAGTTCTATTAAGACCACAAATACGTGCTTATTATAGGTCTTAATTTCGGTGAAGGCAAGTTTCTTTTTAGATGGTTCGGCTTAAATAAGAGGCTGTAAAACCTGTGGTTTTCCAGCCCAGCTTGATTTATTGGTGTACGCCCAGCATGGGCATGAACTAATGAGGTGAAAGTCCTCTGTAGGAAGATCACGGTCATAGTTGCCACCTAGTTGTTAGGTAATATGACCATAATAACTACTAGCGAATGGCAAGGGCTTTACCGCGAGGTATGGTCTAGAGGAAGCCGCTAGCAGGTAAGCGAGGAACGAGACTCCGAATTTGCGAGCTGATGAACAAGAACATCATATGAGGCGTAGGCTGAAGGCGAGTTGGCACCAGACGACGAAGCCATGTGATCTAACGGTCACTGTAAATGATGCAGTCGGAGTCTTAGCTTACCTGCGCAAAGAACGTTCATGCTCTTATCTGGGGAGATCTGTTTAAGATGCGATCGGTCGATCACCATGAGGCTCTGGTATATAAGTGTCTCGGCTTTTCAGCTTCATCGCCTGAAAAGAGCGAATTAGATGAAAACCGATAGCGCTTAATTAGGTAACGTTGCCGGTGAGACGCGCAAAAATCGTCAGGTTTTTGGCGTCTAACTCGACCGGTTGGTTAGGTGTAAATTTATATGATTAGAAATAATAACGAAATGCCAAATTCGTATTAGTTCCCATAAATGTTCGATCAGAATTTGATGAAGGGTTAGAGGAATATTCCACTTCTGCGTCTGCGTAGTAGAATTCAGCTTTACCTCCCAAAGAAATGTGGTCTGTTACAAAATATTCTATACCTAAAGTTGGCGCAATCGTATAGCTGGTGTAGTCTCCGGAAGAACTAGATGGTGGGGACGTGTATGAACTTTCATAGCCTGAATCATAATATAAGAAATTACATCCATAAAATAATTGCGTCTTTTCGTATAATTTTTTAATGGCATACAGACCGATGCCTATTTCGAGGTTATCGTCTTCACTAGTGTAACTGGAGGTTTCATTTTCACTGGATGCATATCTGAAAGATAATTCTGTTCTAAAGTTATTTGTAATATTTATTGGTAAATATATAATCTGATCTCTCGATTCTAGAGATATTCCTATTCCAATTTCTGCAGCGATGCATTTACTTGAAAGTAAGCTTAGCAAAACGCCTGAAATTAAAAGGAATTTCAGTGAAGCCTTAGCGCAAATAAACAAACATTTCATTGGTTTCTCTCCTTCAAAATAAATTTTACTAATATGAGTTTTGTAAACATCTAACGAGCCTGTAGAAAAAGCCTCTTGGGAATAATCATCCTTATGCCCAGGAAATCTTTTTTTTGGGGACTCAATAATTTTATTCAGATTTATATTCAATTTATTTAATTTTTACCCAATCATCAGGTTAAATCCTATCATTTTCTTTCTTTCCTTCCTTCCGCTATCAGGTGCCTATTCCACGGAAGTCTGCCA
>JAGLUC010000180.1 GCA_023134955.1 Methylococcales bacterium
GTGAGATTAATTAAAATAATATGTTAAATTTTACACTAGTCACAATACTCTAAAACCATGCAAAAATATTTAGAATCAAGCCACTATATTAATTACAGTGCTCCCCAGGTTTTTGATCAGGCAAAACAACTAGCCTCTGGTCAAAAAGATAAAGAACACATTGCAAAGGCTTGTTTTGAATTTGTTCGTGATCAAATCAAACATAGCTGGGACTACAAACTAAACCCTGTCACTGCCATTGCATCAGATGTCTTAAAACATGGTACTGGCTATTGCTATGCAAAAAGCCATTTGTTAGCAGCATTACTCAGAGCTAATGATATTCCTGCTGGTCTTTGCTATCAGCGATTAACTATTGAAAATAATGCCCCACCTTTTTGTTTACATGGCTTAAATGCTGTATTCCTTGAAAAATATGGCTGGTATCGTATTGATGCAAGGGGAAATAAAGATATTGTTAAGGCTGACTTCTGCCCACCCATTGAGAAACTCGCATTTCCTATCATCAATGAAGGTGAAGCAGATTTACCAGAAATATGGGCAGAACCATTAACAATAGTAGTGAAAGCACTGGAGTCTAGGAAAACATATATTGAACTGGGCAACAATTTGCCAGATATTGATCTAATCAAAACTATAGATATATTTCCAGATAAAAAACACACCTAAAAGCGAGAATTCTATAACATCAAAGTGAAATTTCTATTCCCACAACGACTCTATCATTTCTATTAAACTGTCCAAACACGCCTTGCGTATCACCTTAAAATATATCTGCACCTAGCCAGGTTTTAATATTGTCCTGCCATTCATAGCTGATTTTTGGTCGGACGATACCATCGCCATTGTTGGTATCGGCGATGACTAACAGTTCTGCTACCAGAGTGTGGTATAGGAAATTCCTGCGTATTAATCCTGTTAAGGTTGTATCCAGTTTGTCTCTAGTGGTTTGATCTGCATCATTAATCACCCAGCTTTGTATAAGCTGAGCACTAAGCAACACGTCCCAAGGTGCGTTCCAGTCTAATCCCAGCACATAATGTAACTCTGGGCTTTTCACCACTCCCTGATTTTGCAGTGGACTTTTGCTGATAAAATAATGTTCGGTAAAGTAACCGATCTCACCCCTTACCACCCA
>JAGLUC010000181.1 GCA_023134955.1 Methylococcales bacterium
CCATGGATTCTCTTACTTCTTTTGGGATAACCACTTGAAATTTAGGGGAAACGGTTACTGCTGTCATGACTTACCCCATCGATACAATTATAGTATTACTATATTAATATCGATAACCTTTGTCAAACCACATGCCATTATTGATTAGATGAAAAACATCCATATGAATAATCTCTTTTTACAAACTTTTTATTTCCAAACCAAAACCTCTTTTGCCTAAACTATTTATCTGACTTGTTGAAATTTTACCACTCAAGCCAAACATCAAAACAGGCTGGCTAATATCTTCTTCTAATAGATAAGTACCACACCCTCCTTCCTGAGCGATCCGGTGATATATGCTTTTTCTTTATTAAAAACAATAATAGTTGAATTTATGGAGTTCAATATCATTTTGTTGGGTAATAATGTAGCGGACTGAAGTCGCACTCTACAAATTAACCCATTCAGGCAAAGTTGACGGGACACACTAAGTAGATAAATTTTAAAGTTGCTTATTTTATTACCTTACTGTTGAAATTTATGCCAAAATAAAGCACATGACCGATTCAAACAATATATCAAGCCCAGCAGCAACCTTAGCTAAAAGTCGTTTATATCTTAATTGTTATAAACATATGCAATCAGATGAGCTTAATTTACCTACTATTCCAGATGTTTCATTTAAAATTCGTCGTGCCATTAATGACGAAGGAGCCAGTAATAGTAAAATTGCTCGTGTTGTCCAAATTGATCCCTCAATTACCGCACGCTTAATACAAATTGCTAATAGTCCTTTTTACCATGGGCGACGTAAAATCGAAAGTTGTCCAGAAGCATTAACTCGAATGGGTTTAAACGCAGCGCAAGATATTATTACTGCGTTTGCATTAAAAAGCGTATTTAAAGCAAAGTCACCCATCATTCGTAAAAAAATGAATAGCCTCTGGGAGCACAGTAGTTATGTGGCAGCCATAAGTGCCGTTATTGCCCATAAAACACCAGGCTTTGATCCTGACCGGGCAATGCTGGCAGGATTAATTCACGATATTGGTATTGTTCCTATTTTAACTTATGCTGATGAAGAGCCTGAAATATTAGAAAGTCCAACTGATTTGCAAGAGGCCATTGACGAATTGAGTGTTGATATTGGCATTCAAATCATAAATCAATGGGACTTTCCTAGTGACTTTGCAGATGTCATTATTAATGCTGAAAACTGGACTAGAAAGGGAGAGGATAAGCCCGATTACAGTGATATTGTGATAATTGCACAATTACATAGTTTTATTGGTAAAACTGAGTTAAGTAAATTGCCCAAAATGGATGAACTCCCCGCTTATCAGAAACTTATTTCTAGCAGCTTAAATATTGATAAAAGCATTAGTATTCTGGATCAGGCAAAAGATGAAATAAATCATATTAGACAATTGTTAAGGTAATGGCTTTAATGGATATCCAACGATCTCACACATCGAAAAATCCGCCCCAATCTACATTAGCTAAGCTAACAGCCCTTAATTTAAAACTTAATCAACAACTTGAAGTAAAGGTTATACAGATTGAAAAAGACATTAACAGTTTGTCTTTACAACTCACCCAATCACACAAATCAATTGAAGTACAAAGTAACCTTCCCCTTTCAATAAAACAAGGTCAAATACTAAAATTATTGGTCAGTCAATTACAACCCAGCCCTGAATTTAAAATTTTAAATATTAGTTCTAACAAACCACTCAAAGCTAATCAGCAGATCACTAAACAATTACTAAACAATATTGTTTTAAAACAAATACCCCACTTAGAAAGTAACACCCCTGTTAAAGACACTATACAAACCAGTTTATCCCTGCATACGCAACAAAAAATATTTAACACTTTAAAGCAAATATTGCCTAAGCAGCAACAGCCTGAAGTCCTGCTTAATCAAATTATTACTAATTTAGACAGTATCAATAAAAGCAAATCTATTTCTTCTTCTTTAAAACAATTAGCTAAAGAAATATTAACATCTCTTCCTCAATCTAATAATTTTAAAAGTGCTAGCCAGCTAAAAACATCAATGGCTCATTCAGGTTTATTTTTAGAAGCCGAATTAAAACTGCTATTTGCTAAAAATCCCTTAGAGATACAACAAGATTTTAAAGCTCAATTATTAAAATTTCAGCAAGCTTTAAAACAAGAGCTGCATATAAAACAACTGTTTAATTTATCTAGAGACGATATTAAATTACTTAAAGAGATATTGCAGAAAACAGAAAATTCATTATCCAGAATTATTTTAAACCAGCTAACATCCATATCTAAGGATGATGGCATTAAACAAGCATGGATTGTTGACTTACCCTTTTTGGACAAACAGTTTGCACAATCAATAAAACTTGAAATTGACCTGCAACAACAACCCCGTAATGATGAAATCCAGGAAAACTGGTCAGTCACTATTACTGTTACCCCACCTGAATTAGCAACTATTTACTGTAAAATTATCTGTGTTGATGACATTATCAATACAATGTTTTGGAGTGAAAACCCTAAAGTTGTTATAAAAATCAATCAGCATTTAGATTTCTTACAATCACAATTTAAAAAAGCAGGAATAAACCCTGGGCACATGTCTGCGCATACTGGGCATGCTATAAAAGAGTCTCAAGCGTATATTGCAACTCTAAACTTACTTGATCAAAAAGCATAATTACAGTCACTTTTTAAAAATTAACCTATAATTTAATAATAGCTTACCCATTAAAAGCTATGGTTCTATGAAGATGCGAGTACATTGCCCCATATAAGCCATTGTTATATTTTTTATAAAATTTATGTTGTTAGAAATTATTCAAAAAATCCTGTCTTTCTTTGGTCGTTGGCTAATCAACTCTACTCGCTCTTTTATTGCTCTAATCCAATTTACATTATGTGTCTTTAGACGCGGTTTTTTATACAACAAACAATTTCCAGGTAGCCATATTGTTAAACATAGCATCAACACTCAAGTTATTTTTAGCGGTATTGATGCCTTATTTCCTTCCTTATTTATTCTTAGCATCCTCGTTAGTGTCAGCATAACAGCCCAGCTTATTTTGTTTTATCAAACATTTTATACTGAAATAGAGATTATCAGCCTGCTTACCCATATTGTCGCCTTGCAATTAAGTCCAATATTAACCTCTATTGTGCTCATTGCTCGCTCAGGTTCTGCTATTACTGTTGATATTGGAAGTATGAGCATTAATCACGAAATCAAAGGTCTGGAATCCTTAGGCATTGATCCTTATATCTATCTTGCCTATCCAAGGTTTATTGCTTTGGCAGTCTCTCAAATGGCTTTAGCCATTTATTTTTCTATCGCCACCATGGTATTTGGCGTTTTATTTGCCAGCTTATTAGATTCACCATCAAACTTTAAATATTTTTTTATTTTATTAAACTCTCTTACTCTCACAGAATTAGCTTTGTTTTTAATCAATAATGCTATTTGTGGTGTTGCAATTGCAACTTATGCTTGTTTTTTTGGTTTAAATATTAAAAGATCTGTTACTGAAGTTCCTCAAGCCACTCAGCAAGCGATTGTTAAAAGTTTAATGGCCATTTTTTTTATTAATGCATTCTTTGCTTTTATTCTAAAATGACAGAAAATTCTATTTTAATTCACGCACATGATGCGGTTCCTGACACCCATTATCCTGCAATAAATTGTACGATTCCAAGCTCATCATTTATTTGCATTAAAAGTCGTCAATTAATTGAATTAGATATTTATCTGCAAATGTTGGCAAAACAACACTTACCGATTTCAGGAACTATTGATTACAAGGACTCTTTAGCGATTGCTTATGTGGATGAAAAAATACAGTTAATATCTTCTTTATCCGGAATCAACAATTTACAACTTGCAGCCGAATATCACCAATTTGGTAATCCAGAACAAATTAGCAAACGTGCACAGGAATTACTGTTTCGGTTTAATTGTCTGCCAGTAGGTAAGAAACTTCCTGCATTTATGACAAACCTGGAAAAACTATCATTATTAATTGCACGAGCACTAATGTTAGAGCCTGATGTTTTGTTTATTGGCAAACCATTTCAGGGTTTAAATATGCAGGAACATGATATTTTAGGCGATCACCTCATTTCTTTAGTTACAGACATGAATATAACCGTAGTAAGCAGTGATACAACCATGGCTTTTACCAAAAAAGCAGCGCAACAAATTATCTATTGTGATGATAATGCCTTTTATTCTTACAATCATTGGAATAGCTTTAAAAAAGACCTCGACAGACTATTTAAGTCATCATGAAAAACAACAAAAGCAATGTTCATTACATACATTATTTGAGCCAGAATACGCGTGAACAATTGGTGGGTGCTTTTTTTATAATCACTTTACTGGTTATATCCAGCCTGGTCATCTTTAAGATTCATTCTGCAAAAATGTTTGATGAAACCATCACATTTCATACTTATATGACAAATGCCCAAGGCATTAGCACTGAAACTTTAGTCAATATTTCAGGCATTGAGGTGGGTAAAGTTTCAAATATAGATATTGCAGAAGATAATAAAGTTCATATTGAATTTTTTATTTACAAAAGTTTCGAAAAATTGATTCGTACCGACTCTACCGGTGAATTAAGTAAACTTTCTTTGATTGGTAATTCTGTCATTATCATAACAGCAGGATCCCCTGGATTACCCTTATTACCAGCAAAATCTGTTCTTAATATTAAAGAACCTATAACAACAGATGATTTAATTGAAGGAATTAAACCCGTCATTAACAACATGGAAACCATTATGACTAATTTGGCTGCAATTGTGAAAGTTATAGAGCCAGACTCAATTAAAGAGGGTAGTCGAAACCTGATCAGTGTAATGAAAAATCTTAACCATATCACTCAAAAAATATCCACTGGGCAAGGTCTTGTGGGTAAAGCTATTTACGATAACCAACAAGCTGAACAACTCACTAGTGTTCTAAATCGTGTGGAAAAAATATTACAAAAAATTGAACAGCGCGTTGATGAAACTCAACCTCTTATCAAGAATGTTACTGTTTTAGGCAATGAATCAAGAAATATGGTCTCTGAAATTAGACATTCACTAGATAAAGTTAATAAAGAATTAGAGCATTTACCAAGTCTTATTAAAGACACGCAAACACTATTGAAATCAACTGAAAACACCTTAAAAAGCATGCAACAAATTTGGCCGTTATCAAACAGCTTCCCTCAACCTAGCAAAGAATTATTAATCAATGAAGGGGGGTTACATGATTAAAGTTTTTTTCTTTACTAGCATATTAATTTTAACTGCCTGCTCAACAAGCACACATGACCTACGCCCTCTTCCTGTTATTCAATATGAAGATACTATGCGACAAGGCATACATTCTTATCAAAGAGATGATTATGTAGGTGCTATTTCATCCTTTAAAAAAGCACTTTTCTTGTGCCAAAGTATTGATGACCACAGGGGTATTTTGTTTGTAAAAATCAACTTGATTAAATCTGCCCAAGCGATTAACGAGCTCGAACTTGCAGAAAAAAACTTAACTTCAATAAAAGACATCAAACAAATTGACCCAAACATAAACTCTCAAATCATTCTTCTTCAGGCTCAGCAGTTCTTTTTACAAAAAAGATATAACAAAGCATTAAAGGCTATAGCCCCTTTGATATCTTTACTGCCTGAAAAAGCCAATCAATACCATACACAGCAAATAAATTTATTGTTGACCCAAACTAAATTTGCTGTTTTTTCTGACTTAGCCAATACAAAAGACTGGTTTGAGAAATCCAAGACTGTCATTTCCAATAATTCAATTATTAATAATAAGCAAAGGGCATTATTTAAGCGTTTATCAGCCCATATTACACAGAAAGATAAAAAATATGATCTGGCATTAGAATTAATGCAACAGGCAATAAACAGTTATAAATTAAAATATAACCGAAGAGCTATCGCAACATGCCTAGAAGAAAAAGCCGCCATTTATCTTGCAATGAAAAATATAACTGCGGCTCAAAAAAGTTTGATTCGTGCAAAATCAATCAGAGAGTGGTTGCAAGATACTCATAAAACACAATTGTTAGACGAGCAATTACAATTGCTTGGCAATGAAGAACTCAAGTCACCCTCAGAATTAATCTCAAACACACCTTAAGAGAAGTTTTAAAAATTCTGGCTTTGATGAATAGAAAGTTCTTTATGGTGAGCATAATAACTGAATTAAAATA
>JAGLUC010000182.1 GCA_023134955.1 Methylococcales bacterium
CTAAAGCCCTGCGCCCCCACGTCAATTTGCTTAGTTTAAATTTAAAGGTCTTGATATAATGGGATTGATATAACCCACCAAATATAACAAAAGCAAAAAAAACGGCTAAATTCAAACCAATCTATTTAAGAGCTGATCTATTAATTCATGACTCTATCCATACCTCATAAACCCCATGCCTTCTAGCTCAGAAATCACCATTATCGGAAGCGGTATTATTGGCTTATTAACTGCCAGAGAATTTATTAAGGAAGGTTACAGCGTTACCCTTATTGATAAATCTTCATCCAGTCAGGAGTCTTCCTGGGCTGGCGGCGGTATTCTTCTTCCCCTCTATCCCTGGCGACAACCAGAGGCTATCAGCCATTTGGTTATACAGAGTCTAAAGCAATACCCCAGCTTATCCAGCGAACTTATTAATAACACCCAAATTGATCCTGAATGGTATGACTGCGGACTATTAATCTGTAAAAACCCTGACATTGAACTTGTAACTAACTGGTGCGAATCTTATAACATTCCATACCAACAGCCAGACCAGTCAATGTTTGATCATCTCAATACTCAAGCCTCTTCACCCTTATGGCTACCCACCATTGCCCAGGCTCGTAATCCACGGTTATTAAAATCTTTGAAAGCTTATTTAATTAATGCTGGTGTTACATTTGTAGAGAATTGTGAAATAACAGCTTGTGTCATTAACAATGGCAGCATTAATTCACTATCAAGTAATCAAGGCTGTTTTAATGTTAATCAATTGATTATTAGTACGGGGGCATGGACTAATCAGCTAAGCAAAAAATTGATCCCTAATAGCCCATATAATCCTGAAATATCACCTGTAAAAGGACAAATGCTGTTATTTGATGCAAAACCTGATACTTTGCCTTATATGATATTAGATGATGAGCATTACCTAATTCCACGTAAAGATGGCAAAATTTTAGTGGGTAGCTCTGTCGAATATTCGGATTTTGATAAAAGTACTTCTGCTGAAACTAAAGATAAATTATTTTCTTTTGCTACTGGGTTATTCCCAACACTTAACAACTTTCCTTTAATTAACCATTGGGCAGGCTTACGTCCAGGAACTAAAAATGGTGTGCCTTATATTGATAAGCACCCTGAAATTAAAAACCTGGCGATTAATGCAGG
>JAGLUC010000183.1 GCA_023134955.1 Methylococcales bacterium
CATCTTCACCATCAATAGTCACTAATTGAAGGTCTCGAATATCAACCCGACCCTCTTTAGCAGACTCAGGAACTTCTTTAGTTAAAGGTTTAATTTCATCTAATAAATCATCATTCCATTTATGCGGAAGATCATGCGAACGTAATGCAACCTCAATTTCCATACCAGGTGCCATGTGCTTACCTAGTACTTCAACTATACGTCCTATAGGGCCATTATGCTTTCCTGGATGCTGAATTATTTCAGCAACAACAATCTGACCTTTCTTGGCTTTGCCTACCTCCTCTTTGGGGATGGAAATATCCTGAGAAATTTTATTATTATCAGGTACAACAAAAACCAAGCCTCGCTCTATAAGCAACCGTCCTACCACTTGACTGGTATTACGCTCCAGAACTTCAACCACTGCCCCTTCTCTACGTCCTTTTCTATCAAGCCCAGCAACTCGAACAACCGCCCTGTCATTATGCATTAATGACCTCATTTCTCTTGGCGATAAGAACAAATCAGCCGAACCATCATCAGGTTTTATAAAACCAAAACCATCGGCATGACCTAATACCCGTCCATGAATTAAATCCTGGTTATTAATCAGGCAATATTTTTGTCTGCGATTAAACAGTAATTGTCCATCGCGCTCCATAGCGCGCAACCGACGACGCAAAGCCTCCAAATCATCAGCAGACTCAAGATTAAATTGACGGGCAATCTGTTGCCGACGCAAAGGCTTACCAATTTCTTCAATTAGTTGGAGAATAAGCTCGCGGCTGGGAATAGGGTTCTCATACTTCTCAGCTTCACGCTGAGCATAAGGGTCTATTGTTTGACTAAAATTAGTAGTTTGATCGGAATCCGAGATCATTAAATTTTTAATATGTAAGTAAGGTATCAACCTGTGCAGAACCCATCATAGCTTATAACAGTTTTTTTTTATAGCTTATGTCATGGTTAATTGTGGGATTTTTAATAACACGCATTTACTTTATAATTCCTGAATAGCAAGAAGCATGGAAAATTAAACCACCTTGAATTAAATGGCTAATAAAACGATTATGAAAAAAACAGTATTGACAGGTATTATCTGTACGATTTTTGCAGCTCAGGTGCAGGCTGGGTCTGAGCTACTTACCTTAATCAACATGTTGCATGAAAATGGCACCATAGATGATGCTCAGTACGGACGGTTAATGGACGAAATTAATGCAAATTCTAAAAAACCTGTTAAGCAGAAAGAAACACTACAGATGCAGAATGACAAAGAACCAGCAATAGAGTTAAAAATTGATAAAGGTGGTATTCAAGTCAAAAGTAGTGATAATGAATTTTCAGCAAAAATAGGTGGTCGGGTTCAGTTTGATTCGGCATGGTACAACGAAGATGGTGCTGAAATGGGAAATGGAACCGAAATTCGTCGAGCCAGACTCTATATCCAGGGACATATGTTTCATGACTGGGGTTACAAGTTACAGTATGATTTTACTGGGGCTGGAAAAGCTGGGATTAAAGATGCCTTTATTACTTATAACGGCTTTAATCATATTCAACTTAAAGCAGGTAATATTAAAGATCCTTTTATGTTACAGGAACAAACCAGTTCTAAATTCATTACCTTTACTGAAAGATCCTTGCTTGATACTTTTGCATCAGGACGGCATATCGGCATAATGGCTTCAACAAAACATAAACACTGGACGGTTTCTGCTGGTTTTTTTGGTGATTCAGTCAGCACCACTACTGCTGGGAAAGACGAAGGCTGGGGGACTTCTGGACGACTCACCTATGCACCTATTAATCAGAAAACACGTGTTGTACATCTTGGCATTGCTGGTGATTATCGAGAGACTGGTGATGCTGGAACAGTAAGCTTTAAACAACAAGCAGAGACGCATATATCAGGTGCTAATATTGTTGATACTGGCATTATTGCCTTTGCTGATAACACCCTTAAACTGGGTGCGGAACTTGCAATTGTAGAGGGGGCATTTTCGCTACAATCAGAATATATTTGGACAACCGTGGAACGCAATGGCAATTCTGGTCTTGACTTTGACGGTTGGTACGTCGAAGCAGCTTATTTTTTAACGGGCGAATCACGCAATTATAACAAAGGTAAATTTGCAGGTATTTCTCCTGACAGCGTGGTTGGCAGAGGTGGTTTTGGTGCATGGCAACTTGCAGTACGCTACAGTACGGTTGATCTAAATGATCATGAAATTGAAGGTGGGTGGGCAAATAGTGTAACAGTTGGCATAAACTGGTTTCCAACTTCCACACTTCGTTTTTCTGGAAATTACGTTAATGTTTTAGATGTTGATGGAGGAGCATATCATGGTGAAGAACCCAGTTTGTTTCAAGTTCGTGGGCAATGGGCATTTTAATATGAGAACTTTATTAAGGAATGCGCACAAAAAACCTGCGCCAGTTGTCAAACTTATTCCGTGCGCGTTCCTAACTACATTATTTGTAATCGCTTTACAGTTAGTCATTCATCCTTGTAGCGCTAAAGGTATTTTAAAAATGTCGACAACAACCAGTACTGAAAATTCTGGATTGTTAGCCGTCCTAAACCCTGTATTTGAAGAAAAATATAATATTAATTTACATGTTATTGCGGTTGGAACAGGTAAAGCACTTAAAATTGGTAGTAATGGTGATGTCGATGTGGTGTTTGTTCATGCGCC
Source organism: Methylococcales bacterium (assembly GCA_023134955.1). Taxonomy (GTDB): domain Bacteria; phylum Pseudomonadota; class Gammaproteobacteria; order Methylococcales; family Methylomonadaceae; genus QPIN01. Next base: position 2,682 of record JAGLUC010000183.1, read on the forward strand.
AGCGGCAGAGTTACAGTATGTTAAACAAGGCTATTTTACTGACCGCTTTGCTGTAATGCATAACGATTTTGTTATTATTGGTCCAGTCAATGATCCAGCTAATATTACTTCGGCTAAAACGGTTGCTATCGCACTTACTAGAATTGCCACTAAACAATCTAGCTTTATTTCTCGCGGTGATGATTCTGGTACTCATAAAAAAGAAATGCAATTATGGAAACAGGCTGGAATAAAGCCTACAGGTATTTGGTATCTAGCCGTAGGGCAAGGAATGGGAGCAACAATAAGAATGGCTGATGAAAAACAGGCTTACACTTTGACTGATCGTGGAACACAGATTGCTTATTCAGATAAAGTAGCTCTAAAAGTACAGTTTGAAGGCGATTCAGCCTTGTTAAATCCCTACCATATTATGGCTGTTAACCCTGAAAAACATAAACATGCCCGCTATGATCCTGCCAAAAAATATATCAACTTTGTGACTGGCAAACAAGGTCAAATGATTATTCAGAATTTTCGTAAAGGGGGCGAGCCGCTTTTTTATCCAGATGCTATTGCTCCGCTAAAAAATAAGGATAGATAAAACTAATTGGGCACAAAATTATAAAGATTCTGATTGTGTAGGGTCGTCCGCCCTCGGCGTGATTAAAATCATGCCTTTTTCTCTAAAACAATGGTTTATCAATCATGCCGAGAGCAGATGATCATGCAACTTCACAGTCTATAAATATCTGGGGGTTTTTCTATTCAGCGAGTGTTTATCTGTCCTACCTACCTCAATACGTGACCCAATTCTCAATTTATACACAATTGAAAGAGCTGTTAACTCAAATGGGTGCTATTTCAGCAAATAAAGACTACACTGAGCATAGCTGTTTGCAGTTATACTCAGTATACTGTGTAATAAAACTTTACTTGGATAGAAGAAAGTTACATTGACTGGAATACAAGTTTTTTCTTACTTAAAGCCTTGATATAACAATATTGTGGTACTGCAAATCGTGGTTTAGGTTAGCATTATTCCTGTAAACCTATAGTGATTAATGTTTTGTATCAAGAGGAGCTAACCGTTCATCTCGTTATAAAAAATAACAACATTATTGAAGAATCAATGCATTTTAATTTTAAACAACTCTACTTTAAATTTAAGTCGACTATCCAGTTGAGCTATGCTATTCAGTTAAGTCATGCTAAACAGCTCTATTCTGATCTGTATCAGAACTTAAGTCGCTTATCAATCAAGATCAAGCTGACAATTGCTTTACTAGGCTGCGCCATTTTTACACCGACTGCGTTGATTGTGTATACGATTGTTATAGAAGAAAATTCGCAACTTGAACAGCAAAGAAAAAATATTCTGCATCATCTGGAAACTAAAGCCCATGTTATAAATGGATTATTAAATAGTACTGCGCATGAAGTCGTTTTTCTTAGCCAGGTGCCCTCTGTAAAAATCTTTAGTAGTGTCAATTTTACAGAAAAGAAAAAATCACTTGAAACAAGAATGCTGGATCAGTTTTCCAAAATCAGTTCAACAGAGGTTTTTGCTGATTTTATAAGAACTAATCAGCTCTATCAGCAACTAACATTCCTTGATATTAATGGCATAGAAAGACTTCGGATTGATCAGCAACAAGAAAATATAATCTCGGCTAACGACTCTCAACTTGTCGACCAATCTACTCAGAATTATTTTAATGACACCATGCTTTTATCAGAAGCTAAAGTCTATATTTCCGATATTGAACTTTATTATCTTCATAAGTCTGGTGACAATGTTATCAACCCGGTTATTCGATTAGCAACACAAGTTTTTGACAAAAGCGGTCAATTGCAGGGCCTTCTTGTCGCTAATGTTTCGGGAAAAATATTACTGAATATTGTTCAAGATACTGAGTCAAAAAATGCTTTAAACTTTTTAATTGATTCAGAAGGGTATTATCTGGCTCACCCAGATGAGAACAAAAGCTGGAGCAAATTAAAAGGTAACCAATATACATTACAAGGCGATTTCCCTGATTTTAATAAGCTGCTGGAACAGCTACCGAAAAATAATATTCAGCATACGGTTATGCAAGACAATGAAGTGTTTTTTTCTGCCATTAGCACTGATTTCAATCAAATCAAAAAGTGGTATCTTGTTGAAATTATTCCCTCAAATTTATTCTTCGACTCAACTCAATTTTACCTTTTCATTGTTCTTTTTATTAGTGCTTTTGGTATCCTTTTATCATTACTTGTAGGCTATACTTTTGCTAAATTCTGGTTACTTAGTCCAATTAAAGAACTCGCAGCGATGACCGAAAAAATATCAAAAGGAGAATTCACCAGTTTATCTATGAAAAACAGGCAGAAAGATGAAATTGGAGAATTATGTCTGTCATTCAATCAAATGAGTTCAACCCTTGCTGAGGTAGAACAGGAACGCAAAAAACATGTCAACAACTTGAACAATGAAATTTCGGAACGTAAAAAACTGGAATCTGATTTATTGCTGCATCGAACATTTTTCGAGCAATCAACTGATGCTATGTTTATTGCCGATAACAAAACACAGATCACTTATGTTAATCCTGCATTCAGCAAAATAACCGGCTATACAAGTAAAGAGGTTATTGGTAATAAAACTGAATTACTACACTCGTCAAAGCATGATAAAAAATTCTATCAAGAAATTTGGGATAAAGTGAATAAAAATGGTCACTGGCAAGGAGAAATTTGGGAACGTAGAAAAGGAAAAGGAAACTTCCCTGTACTACAGACAATCAATACTATTAAAAATAAAAATGAGGAAATATATTATGTTTCTATCTTTAAAGACATGTCTAACCTTAAAGAAAAAGAAAATGAATTATGGAAATTAGCTCATTTTGATCAATTAACAAATTTGGCAAATCGGAAATTATTAGAAGAACGTATTAATAGTGCCTTATCTGAAGCGTACCGACATAAACGCATAGGCTCTATAATTTTTCTGGATCTGGACAATTTTAAACATATTAACGATTCCTTAGGGCATGCTCACGGCGACCTTCTTCTTAAAGAAATTTCTGCCCGCTTAGAATCAGTTACTCGCAGTGAAGATACAGTCGCTCGCTTGGGAGGTGATGAATATGTCATCCTTTTGCCTGATTTAGCAGATAGTGCTGAGGAAGCAACAATCCTTACCACAGCCATTATTACAAAAATGGTTCAAGCCCTGCTAGCACCCTGTTCAATTGAAGGCAGTGAATTACACATCACAACCAGCATGGGCGTTGTGCTGTTTCCATCTGATGGCAATTCGTCACAAAAGCTCCTCAAACAGGCGGATACTGCAATGTATGCGGCTAAAGACGATGGCAAAAACACTTTTAATTTTTATCATTCCAATATGCAGGAAATGGCTGATAAACGCCTGCTATTAGAAAATGAGCTAAGACGGGCACTGAAAAAAAATGAACTGGTTGTTTACTACCAACCTCAATATAATCAATATTTTGAATTAATAGGATTTGAAGCATTAGTCCGATGGATACATCCTGAACGTGGACTCATCTCACCCGATGATTTTATACCCGTTGCTGAAGAAAGTGATCTGATACTGAAAATTGGTGACAAAGTTTTTTCTGATGCCTGTAATTTACTGGTTATGGCAGAGAAAAAAGGACAAGCCATTCCTCAAATTTCAATCAATATCAGTCCCAGACAATTTTCCGATCTAAACTTTATCGACTGGATTAATTCAATTATGCATGAAACCGAGGTTAATCCAAAGCAATTAATACTGGAGCTGACAGAAGGCATTATCGTCAAAAACCTGGAACAAACAATAAGTAATATGCAGATACTTAAAAACTCAGGTATTCGCTTTTCAATTGATGACTTTGGCACTGGGTATTCATCTCTCGCCTATTTAAAACAATTACCGATTGACGAGTTAAAAATCGATCGTTCCTTTATCTGTGATATAGGAGTTACCCAAAATGATACCGTCATTGTAGATACCATAGTTTCAATGGCTAGACATCTTGATTTAGAATTAATTGCCGAAGGTGTAGAAACAAAAGAACAATTTGATTATCTGGTTAAATGTGGCTGTAATGGTTTTCAAGGTTTTTATTTTGGACACCCTGTACCAGCTGATCAAATAAATACAGAAAATCAGTACGCTTAGCTAGTTTTCATTTACCTGATAATAGGCTTTTACTACACCATCAAATATCAGTTCCTTTCCTTTATAAGCCCAGTCACCATTAACCCAGACCCAGTCTCCAGATTTATAACAATTAACTCTTATCAACTGTTTGCCGTAAGATAGAGGTCGACACTGAGTTGCTTTAATTTCTAATGCTGCATAAGAAATTATATATGACAAAAAACGAGCGCTCATGCCGCTGGTGGTGTTCTGCTTTCTTCAGCTTCCTTCTTATTTACAAGCAATTAAAAGCAATGCAACTAAAAGAGGAATAAAAAGTACACGCATAAAATTACTCTCCAAGTTTTTTAAAAAACCTTATTTTCGGTTCTGTAATCATACTCTTTATTGTTCCTTAGTTACCCACACAGAGCTTAAATTAAGTGCTTTTTTTGCCTTAACAGCATAAGTTGCTGCTTCATATTTAGTTTTGAACCCTTTAACTCTTAATCGAAACCACTTTACATCTTTAATCATCACTGGTATCACTTCTACAGAAATTCCTTTGCTATCAAACTCAGTTGCTTTTCTTTTGGCGAACCACTCTTGTTTAAAAGAAACCAAATTAACAACCCAGTTAACTTTTACAACTGGTTTTTTCACTTTCTTTGAAGCAATAGCAGAAACCCTGGCACCAGAAACAAACTTTCGTTTTTCCAATATTGCAACTTTTACTGATAATTGCTCAATGGTTTGTTGTAATTGTTTGTTTTTTGTCACTAGCCCGTCAATATCTGTCTGTGATGACTTTGATTTTATTAACTTATCAACTTCAAGCAACTGTTTGTTTAATTGTTCCTCTGCTGTCATCAACAATGTGACTTTGTTGTTTAGTTTTTTAATCTCGACACTTGAACCAGTGGCAGCTAATAACTCAAGCTCCTCTTCAAGTGTCATCAGTAGCTCCGACAACTCCGTTACTTCAGATTTTGCACCATAACCTACTGCTCCCAGCCCCCCACCAACAAGAAGTGCTAAAATTGCTATCCCTATTGCAACATAACTACTAACAGAAATTTTACTTTCAGCTTCTTTCAAAGATTTTTTTAGCTTACCCTGCCCCACTTGAATGCCTTCGACTTCTTCTACTATTGACTGGTACTGCTCTTGTGAATCAACAGTATCCGTCAACGCTGTTATTTGCTCTTTTTGTGCTTTATTTTCTGCCCAAAGCTGAATTATTTGTGTCTTTAAGTCATCAATTTCTGTCGTTGTTTTTGCTATTACTTGCTCTGCTTGATCTATATCAGATTTATCGGAATCTTGTACAGTTTCAGCGGCAGTATCGTTAATTTCATCCTCTTTTTCCTGTTCATCTGCTAAATCATCAGCCGATATGTCAAAATCAGACATTAAAAACTCATCCGTAGAAGCATTTTCTGATTTTGACTCTTGTTCTACATCAATCTCTTGCATATTTTGGTCAAAATCATCAGCAACACTCTCTTCTATATCTTCCAACTCTGTCTCAGCTTCTGAAAACTGTTCCTCAGAAAATTCATCAAACTCATCCTTTACTGTTTCATCTTTATCCTCTTCTTGACTAACATCCATTGCTACTTCTGCTTTATTGAGTATATTATCCAGCTTATCCGAATCATTTTCAGAAGATGGGTCTGTCTTACTATCATTAGAATCTGCCATTTTTATTCCTATAAATCAGATATGCAAGTTTTTTTAAATATTACGCAAAGTATAAATTGCTTCTCAGTTCTAGACAAAAATATATTAATGTCTATAGTTCTCAAGCCATACAATCAAGTAAATCATCGCCTTAACACCTTAACTTAATTTCCTTTAAAATAATGAATTATTTTTTTACCACTTTTGATGATAAACTTAAAAGAAAAATTGGATATAGTTTATGCAACTTACCATTACAGTTTTAGGGAAAAAATCAACTCGCTTTATCTCTGAAATTCTAACAACTATTTCAAGTTGTCATTGTGATATTTTAGAACTCAGATCATCACATCTTGAACAAGTAATTGCTTGCTACCTATTGGTAAACGGTGACTGGAATCATATAGCAAAACTTGAGAGTATTCTTGTTGGCTTACAAAAAACCCTTGAGGTTCGCATACATACATTAAGACCTGAACCCAGTAACAAGGAGCCAGAAAGCATACCTTATTCATTAGAAACCATTTCTCTAGATCGTAACAATGTAATTGAAGATATTACTTCTTTTTTGTTTGAACGTAGAATTTGTATTCACGAGATTAATGCCAGTAGCTACCAGGCTTCTTATGTCAAAACACCTATATTTTCTACCAGAATTATCATTTTAATTCCTCCTGAAATACGCTTGCTTTCTTTGCGTGAAGAATTTTTAGATTTTTGTGACAGTCTAAATATTGACGCCATTATTGAACCCATCAAACACTAACATGACTAAAATAAGTATTAACAACCTCGTTCCTGACTTTGAAGCAGACTGCACTGGAGACTCTCCTTTTAAATTGTCAAATTTTAAAGGTAAGAAATTAATTATTTATTTTTACCCTAGAGACAATACACCTGGCTGCACGCAAGAAGGCAAAGATTTTAGAGATAATATAGCTAAATTTACTGCACTTAATACCGTTATATTTGGTGTCTCCAGAGATAGCATTAAAGTACACGAAGGATTTATAGCCAAACAGGATTTTCCTTTTCAGCTAATATCAGATAAAGAAGAAACGCTTTGCCAGCTATTTGATGTCATTAAAATGAAAAATATGTATGGCAAACAAGTCCGTGGTATAGAACGTAGTACCTTTTTAATTGATGAAGAAGGTATACTGCTTTACCAATGGCGTAAAGTAAAAGTCAAAATCCATATTGAAGAGGTATTACAAAAGCTCAGCGAGTTTTCTTAGCCTTGATACACCCTTTATGTTTAAGAACACCCCATTCTAGTACTCCGGCAACATTGGTTTG
>JAGLUC010000184.1 GCA_023134955.1 Methylococcales bacterium
AAAGAGTATCAAAATACCCTGCCAGAACTTTTGCGACGATTAATAGTTTGCTTAATTCAAATAAGCTAAAATCAGGTTTAGCCTAACAACGTAATTAATCGAGTACCAATCACTTCACTCATCTGGGTTAAAAATAAATTGCCCATACTGCGATGGAAGCGATTTTTGTCTCTACTACCAATGGCAATAACCCCTTCTATCTCTGTAAATGACATGGGAATTATGGCACAGGATTTTACTTCTTTGGCAAAATCTCCAAATAAAAAACGTGCTTGAGCCAATGTTGGTTTGCCACATTTGGGTAAGCTACTGGCTAATATCTTGTCAAAATGATGTAAATTTTCATCATCTGAGTGAACAAAAATATTGCTCATGGGTAAATCAATTTTATCTTTAATAATACGAATAGCTGAAAAGTCAGTTAAGAAACATTCTACAAATACTTTGTCCAGATTTTCAACCGCACCTTCAACGGTTTTAGCTTCCATTAACGCTAATGTTAGCTCATGCATTCGGTTAAAAGAAGTGTCATTATCTTTGGCAATATCTATCAATCCTGTTAATTGATTTTCTAATTCTTGATGCTTGCTTCTAAAAAGCTCTAATTGCTTGGATATTAGTGAAACTGCATTACCACTGGGATGAGGAATACTTAAACTTTCCAATAAAGAGACATGATTATGAAAGAATTCAGGATGTTTTTTTAAATACTTCTCAACCTCAACGGAATCTAATTCATTGCTCTCGGTTGCTTGATTTTCATCACTCATAATTCTATTTGTCCTTCAAAAACGGATACAGCCGGGCCTTTCATAAATACTGGGTGTCCTCGACCTGCCCAGCTTATCATTAACTTTCCACCCGGTAATTCTACACAAATATTGTCTTTATCCAGCAAGTTTTGCTCTATGCCTAAAACCACAGCCGCACAAGCACCACTACCACACGCTAAGGTTTCTGCTGCACCTCGTTCATACACTCGCAATTTAGCTGTTTGCCTGTTTATTATTTGTATGAACCCAATATTAGCTCGTTCTGGAAAAAAAGCATGATTTTCTAATAGCGCACCTAATTTAAGCACTGGAGCTGATGTTATATCTTCCACTTGAATCACCACATGGGGGTTACCCATAGAGACGGCAGCAAATTCTACAAGCTTGTTATCTACTGTCACCGTATAAGTCACTGCCTCGGTATCCGTATTTAAGGGAATTTGTTCAGGTAAATGCATGGGAACCCCCATATTGACAGTGATTAGTCCATCATCGTCAAAGTTTAACAGTAATTGTCCACTGTCTGTGTCTACCCGAATTTCGCCTTTATCTGATAATTTCTTGTCGCGTACAAAGCGAGCAAAGCAACGTGCACCATTGCCACATTGAGCCACTTCACTACCATCAGCATTAAAAATACGATATTTAAAATCCGCATTGTCACTGACTGGTTTTTCCACCATTAATAGCTGGTCACAACCTACGCCAAAATTGCGGTCTGCAATAAATTTAATCTGCTCTGCCGTTAATGAGATTGATTGCTTAATAGCATCTATAACAACAAAGTCATTGCCTAGCCCGTGCATTTTTGTAAAGTTGATCATAGCAATAATTTATACCCTTCACGCACAAAAACACCCCATTTTAGCACTCATTTTATTGCAATGAGCGTTGTTTGATGCCATGAATGGCATGTAGTAGAGCAATGCCAAGCAATTACTGGGGAGCAGTTGCAGAGTAAAGCATTGAAATAGATTACGATTCCTGCTATTTTACGCTTGACCCATCACAATAATCTCTTAAGCAATAAAACCGTAAGAAATTGATTTTATTGCTATATGATTGATGGTCGTAAAACGGTCTAATTCGCTACGTACTAAAATGGAATATTCTTAAACACTGAGAATATGTCCATAAAAATAATAATAGGTAAACAGATGAAAAAACTATTGAATTTCTTCCTGATTGGGATTTTGGCATTTATTCCCATCTATGTCATCGGACAAATCGTATTGTTTGTTAATGATCGGTTTTCTGACTTAATCAAATTTGTTTATGGTTATTACGATAATTATTTTATGACTGCATTGATATTTATCGTCAGTTTTAGCTTATTTACCTATGTGGGTTATAGAGTGAGCGTGGGTAAATCATGGATTATTGCTAGTATAGATGCTGTTATTGATAGAATTCCATTATTGAATACGGTTTATAGAGTGACCAAGAAAGTAGTTAATATGTTTTCAGGTCATGAAACCAAGGAGTCACGCGAAGTGGTTTATATTGAGTACCCAAAAGAAGGCCTTTGGGTACCTGCTTATGTGACCAATCGTTCAAAAGATATGTATATCCTGTTTGTCCCCACTTCACCTAATCCAACATCTGGCTTTACTGTCATTGTGCATGAATCAAAGGTGTTTAAGTCTGAAATGAATATAGAACAGGCAACCAGCTTTATTATTAGCGTGGGGGTAGATTATGATAACCCCGAAGAAGCGCTTAAATTACCAAGATGAGTGAATTAGATGGCTTGTTAAAGCAATTAAGTGCAATCATTTGGGGGCCGGTTATGCTGGTCTTTTTATTGGGTATTGGTGTTTTCTTAATGATAGGCTTAAAGGCATTTCCATGGCGGTATACGGTTAAGTCTTTTGTTATGTTGTGGAAAAGTAGAGACAGTCATCAAAAAGGTGATATTTCACCCTATCAAGCACTGATGACCTCTTTGTCAGCAACCATAGGAACAGGAAATATTGCAGGTGTTGCAACCGCCATTGCCTTAGGTGGACCAGGTGCTATTTTCTGGATGTGGGTGACTGCTTTTTTTGGCATGGCGACAAAATATGCCGAAGCTGTTTTAGCCGTTAAATATCGAGAAGTTGATGAGCTAGGGCATTATGTGGGCGGTCCCATGTATTACATAAAAAATGGCTTGGGAAATAATTGGCGTTGGCTGGCGGCTAGTTTTGCATTATTTGGCGCTATTGCTGCATTTGGTATTGGCAATATGGTACAAGCTAATTCTGTGGCAGATGCGGTTGAAACTATGTTTCAGATTCCCGTCTGGCAAACAGGACTATTTATTACACTTTGCACAGCAGCCGTTATCCTGGGCGGTATTAGTCGCATTGCTACGGTCGCGGCTAAATTAGTCCCAACCATGGCTATTGCCTATATAGTCAGTGCTTTATTTGTAATTATTAGCCATATTGAACAAATACCCAATGCTTTTTTATTAATTATTAATAGTGCTTTTACAGAAACTGCGGCAATAGGTGGTTTTACAGGTGCCGCAGTCTGGGCTGCCATTCGTTTTGGTGTTGCCAGAGGTATTTTTTCCAATGAAGCAGGACTGGGTAGCGCGCCGATTGCACATGCAGCAGCAAAAACTAAAGACCCTGTTCAACAAGGCATGATAGCAATGTTGGGTACATTTATAGATACCTTACTGGTCTGCACCATGACCGCATTGGTTATCATCTTAACAGGTGCCTGGTCTAGCGGAGAGACAGGCGCGGCTTTATCAACATTAGCATTTAATACCGCTATGCCTGGCTGGGGAGGCTATATTGTTGTTTCAGGCTTAATCATTTTTGCTTTTACCACTATATTAGGCTGGAGTTATTATGGCGAACGTTGTGCAGAATTTCTGTTTGGGGTAAAAGTTATATGGCCTTATCGTCTATTATGGCTATGCGCAATCCCTTTAGGAGCAATGGGTAAACTTGGTATTATCTGGTTATTAGCGGACGTGTTAAATGGTTTTATGGCTCTCCCTAATCTAATTGCTTTAGGATTATTGAGCCCTGTCATATTTAAAGTCACCAAAGAATATTTACTTCAATCCAAAGATTAATAAATTGAGTGTGATTTCCTCTGCTGTTTTATCATATTTGTAATATAATTCATCAGTTTTGTATGAAACTGGACTAACATTATCCATGAGTCATATTAATTTTTTAAATATTAAGAGCATTTCTATTAATTCTGACTGAGCAGGTATGAATTATTAGAGATGCCCACAAATTAAGGGGATTTCAATGTGTTGGAGTGGTGAAGCATCTGCTGTTTTAGCTGTTGCAGGGCTAAGTACTGCGGTATATGTTGCCTATAAAGGGGAGTCAAAGGAGTTATGGATTCCGTTAACCTATTTTGCCTTAATGGAACTATTACAGGCAGCAACTTATGTCTACATTGATTTGTGTGACAATCCCAATAATCAGGTACTCACACTCTTAGGGTATCTCCATATCGCCTTTCAGCCATTCTTTGTCAACATGGTGGCGATGTACTTTATTCCTGAAAGTGTCAAAATAAAAATCAGAACCACGGTTTATACATTGTGCGCGGTTAGTTCTATTGCCATGCTGATTAAAATGTTCCCATTCGACTGGGCTGGCGCTTGTGTGGTAGGTGTTGAAGGTTTTTGTGGTACTCAGACATGTTCAGTTTCAGGAGACTGGCATATCGCCTGGCAGTTACCATTAAATGGTCTGATGTCTACACCAATTGACTGGTTATTTGATTTTAATTGGGGCTTACATGTATTTGCTTATGCTTTAGCCGCATTTTATTTACCCATTATTTATGGCTCATGGCGTTTTGTAGGCTTTCATTATTTGATTGGTCCACTTATTTCAGATATTTCAACAGATGACCCAAATGAATATGCTGCTGTATGGTGCTTATTTTCAATTGCCTTATGTGTTTCGGTAATTAAAACGCCGATTAGAAAGTATTTGCACGTTAAAAAATGGCCTTTTTATAAAAGGCATGTGGCTGATGATTTGTAAAAATAACTAAAAAAAGGGGCTTTACGCCCCTTTTTTATTTGCTGTTGCAAGACTCATCATAATCTCCTACATATTTTGATATTTGTTCAAATATTTTTTGCTCATTGTTGTAATCAATATGTATTGGAAAAACCTTTTTATTAAAATCCAGGCGTAAAGATGGAAATGAAGATACTCCCATCTGCCTGGTAAACTGAATCTCTTTTTGTAACTCAGCTTCAATCCCCGTCCCGGTGTAATCATTTAAAAACCGAACCCTATTTAAGCCTGCCCGTTCTGCGCAGAGGTACAGTATTTCATCCAGAGAAGGGTTTTCAGCATTAACATAATAAGCCCGTTGAATTTGTTGTATCATCTTTTTTTCAAA
>JAGLUC010000185.1 GCA_023134955.1 Methylococcales bacterium
GAACTTTTGGGACGATTAATATTTGATTGTTGCCCCCCTGATTTTGAAGATAGACTTGACCATAACTGATTGTCATCAAACTTCCAATATAGGAGAAAGAATGATGCGAGTGAAACAAAATAGCTCACTGCGAACCGTTGGATGTGTTTTTTTGTTGTGTTTGAACATGTTTTTTATAACGGCATGTTCGTCAACACCTAAGGCAGACATAGACTATAAAAAATTGGCTTCAGGTACACCCATTTTAAAAACAGCAAAGTCACAATTAGGTGTGCTTTATCGCTATGGAGGGCGCTCACCTGCGACAGGATTTGATTGCTCAGGATTAACCTGGTTTAGTCATAAAACACAGGGAATCAATATTCCCAGACAAACGGCTGAGCAGTTTCAGCATGGAAAATATATTTCAAAGAAAAATCTAAAACGAGGTGATTTGGTTTTTTTTGAGACTTATAGACCAGGTGCATCTCATGTGGGTATTTATTCAGGGAATGGGATGTTTATTCATTCTCCAAATAGAAATAAAAGAGTTCAAATGCAATCATTATCAAATGTATATTTTAAACACCGCTATCTTGGAGCACGAAGGTACTGGTAGTGTGTTTTAATAGCCTTCAAAGGCTAATAGGGCTAGTTTTTATGATGCTCATTAACAGAGTTTTTATATGCCAAGTACAAGTTTCACGCCTTCATTCAAAAAAACAATGTGCTTTGAATTTAACTTTCCTATTTGTTCCGTTAGATAAGATTTATCTAGCGTGATTAATTGAGAAATATTCACTACAGAATCTTTATTAAGACCTGAGTGCTTCTTAATAATTTTAAAATTACCTGGAGCATCAACTAAGCGAAGGTTCGATGTGATAACCGCTACGATTATAGTCTGAATAAGACTTTGATTAAATTGGTTTGAAGAAACTATTACAACTGGACGATGATAGCCAGGCTCAGAACCTCTTGGTTCTCCTATCGAAGCCCACCATTTCCTTTTTTATAGAATTTAACTGCATTGTGGTCAGCTCTTCATCTAAATTTGAAGAAAATTCAGTATATACTTGATTCAAGGATTCTGTAACATTCTGATATTTATGCGCTTCTAAATATTCTGAAATTGCTTTTGTAAATAATTCACTACGAGAAATAGCTAATTGATGAGCCATGATTTCTGCTGATTGAAAAATAGGGTCTGGAATTGAAATTGCTATTTTCATATCTTCAGTATAACCCAGGTTATACTTCTATTGTCAATTGCTTTGAAATATACCTTTCGCGCTCAATTCTCCAAATAGAAAAAAGATTCAAATACAATCTTTATCAAATAAGATTATAAACAACGCCATCTTGGCGCACAAAGATTTTGCAAGAATTCTTAATTAAATTGTTCCTTTTTCAATGACAGGTAAAATCCAATATTGGATGCCTGAGCCTGAAAAGTCGATTTTTAGACGATCTAATAGCATGGGTAAATCTTGCTTTGCTACATACATTTGAAAACGAATTTTACGCTGGCGACCAGTCACTTGTTCGCTGATAGATAAGCTTTCATTTATGTGATCATGAGCACTGACTGGAAAGCTACTAAAACCATGCTCGGCTTCAAAGGTTAATAAACAATCGACAATGGCTTCTTCAATACTCGGAGGCACGTTAATTGTCATTAAAAATTCTTCATTATCCATTAATGATCTCCTGTTTTTTTTCCTTAGTAAACAATTGATATAAAATTGGCAGTAGAATGAGTGTTAACAAGGTTGATGAGACTAAGCCACCAATAACCACAATGGCTAAGGGTCTTTGAATTTCAGAGCCTGGTCCTGAGGCAAATAATAGAGGCATTAAGCCAAATGCAGCGGTTGTTGCTGTCATCATGACTGGGCGTAAACGGCGTGTTGAGCCAAGGATAATGACCTGGGCTAAATCCATCCCCGTTGCTTTTAATTGATTAAAGTAACTGATCATCACCACGCCGTTTAACACGGCAATGCCTAATAGGGCAATAAAACCAATTGATGCGGGGACAGATACATATTCGCCTGAAATCCATAAGGCAAATACACCGCCAATCATGGCTAAAGGAATATTGGATAATACTAAGGTGGCTTGTTTAACAGAGCCAAAGGTTAAAAATAGAATTAAGAAAATCAAACCTAAGGATAGAGGGATGACTAATGCTAAGCGATTTGCAGCCCGTTGCTGGTTTTGAAATTCACCCCCAAATTCAACATAATAACCCGTGGCTAGTTTGACTTTTTCTGCCACTAATTGGCGTGCTTCTTCAACAAAACCCACTAAGTCACGGTTTTCAACATTACTGCGAATCACTACAAAACGCTGACCTCTTTCCCTGTCTATAGAGACAACACCTTCCATACGCTTTAGTTTGGCGATAGCTGTAATAGGCACGTGTCCGCCATCAGGTAAGGTAAGTTGTAGATTCTCAAAATTAGCGGTATTACTTGCCCCCCTTAAAATAAGCGGAGTGCGTTTTATGCCTTCTTGAATAATACCAATATTTAAGCCTTCAATTTGAGAGCGCAATAAAGTTTCGATGCTGTTACTGGTTAATCCCCAGCGACCGGCAGCCTGACGATCTATGGTTAGTTGTAGAAATTGCATGCCTTCATTTTCACTGACAAATACATCAGTTGCCCCTGTGATGGTTTTCAATATGCTTTCAATTTCTTTGGCTTTAGCATTTAACATATCAAGTTCTGAACCGAATAATTTAACCGCAACATCACCCCGTGTGCCCGTCAGCATTTCGGATACCCGCATTTCAATTGGCTGAGTAAAACCAAAGGCAATGCCAGGTGTTTGCTCCATGACTCGACGAATTTCTTCAATCAGCTCATCTTTACTATCCATTCGCCATTGATCTTTGGGTTTTAAAATAAGAAAGGTATCAGTGTCATTCAAGCTCATAGGGTCTAGGCCTAATTCATCGGTACCTACACGTGCGACTATATTGATAATTTCAGGGATATTTTTAAGCAGGTTTTTTTGTACCTGAATATCTAATGCAATAGTTTGATCCAAGGTAATCGAAGGCAGTTTTTCTAGCTGAACAATAATGTCACCTTCATCTAGTGTTGGCATAAAAGTACTGCCGATTTGAGTAAATATGATAACAGTGGCAACTAATAATCCCGCCGAGGCGATAAAGACTTTTTTAGTATTTTTTAAGCTCCAGAGTAGTACTGGCTGATATAATTTTTGTAATTCTCTAGGTAGCCAGGGTTCTTCTGTTGAAATCTGTTTTAATAGATAAGAGGATAAAACGGGAATAACAGTCAATGATAAAAAAAGTGCGCCACCTAGTGCAAAGACAATAGTTAAGGCAACGGGAGTAAATAGTTTGCCTTCCAGTCCTTGTAAAGTCAGCAGTGGTAAAAACACAATAATGATGATTAGACTACCAGAGGTGACGGGCAAAGCCACTTCTTTAGCGGCTCTATAAATAGTATGTAAGCGGGGGAGGCGTTGTGATTTTTGCTTGTCGCTAAAGTGGGTGATAATATTTTCTACCACCACAATGGAGCTATCAACCAACATACCGATAGCAATAACCAGACCGCCCAAGCTCATTAAATTAGCGGTCATATCCATACTCTTCATCAGAATAAATGTCACCATAGCGGCTAAAGGTAATGAGCAGGCAACCGTTAACGCGGCTCTTAAATTGCCAAGAAATAAAATGAGTAAAATAACGACTAATACAATTGCTTGAATTAATGCGGATGACACAGTGTTAACGGCTTTATCAATCAGTTTTCCTCGATTGTAAAACACGTTAATGGTAACGCCTTCTGGAAACCCTGGACTGATTTCCTGTAATTTTTTTTCTATATCAAGAATTGTTTGCCGGGCATTAGTACCTCGTAACCCCAGTACTAAACCAGTTACTGCTTCGCCCTTTCCATCCTTTGAAACAGCACCATAACGAGTGAGAGCAGCAATTTTAACCTCAGCGACATCGGCAATGGTAATAGGAGTGTCCTGGTTTTGCTCAACAATAATAGAGCGCACATCATCTAATGTATGAATGCGGCCTTCTACACGAACAATAAGAGCTTCTTCCCCCTCGGTCAGTCGCCCGGCACCGTCATTACGATTATTGTTTTGCAAGGCTTCTATTAGCTTTTCTATACTAATATTTCTGGCTGACATGCGTCTGTTGTCGGGCGATACTTCAAAACTACGCACTAAACCACCCAGGGCATTAACGTCAGCAACGCCTGGCACAGTACGTAATGCAGGACGAATCACCCAGTCCAGTAAAGTACGCCGTTCCATTAAGGATAAGTCACCCCCTTCAATGGCAAACATGAAAATTTCACCTAGGGGCGTTGTCATTGGAGCAATGCCTCCTTCAATATCTTCAGGTAAATCTCCCCATAGGGTATTAAGTCGTTCGGCAACTTGCTGGCGCGCCCAATAAATATCAGTGCCCTCTTCAAAATCGACGGTAATATCGGTTAAGGCATATTTAGCCAAAGATCGCAGCATGGTTTGATGCGGAATACCTAATAATTCAACTTCAATCGGCGATGTAATACTGGTTTCAACCTCCTCAGGTGTCATGCCGTTGGCTTTAACAATAATTTTTACTTGAGTAGGGGATACTTCAGGAAATGCATCAATGGGAATGTTTTTGACAGCATGAATACCTGCCCCGGTTAATAGTAGTGTCAATAATGATATTAATATCCGCTGGGATAGTGCAAAGCGGATTAAATTAGCCATTATTCATCACCCCCCAGACCTAACCAGGTAGCTTTTAGCGCAACTGTTCCCTTAAAGGCTATTTTAGTGGATGCAGTTAAATCATCGGTTCCAGTAATGACCGTGCTATTTTGTTGCTTGCCAATTATTTTAACAGGGCTTACTTTGAAGCCCGTTGAATTGCGAATAAATACGTAGGCTTTGCCCTCACTTTGAGCAATCGCAGAGTTAGGAACAATAAATGTTGCTTGATCACTAGTTTGAATAATTTGTGAATTAACATTTTGTCCTGCTCTAAGCGTGGAGTGGGTACCATCAATAATGGCTCTGGCAAGAATAGTCTGGTTTTTAGGATTAACACTTTGTCCTAACAGGGTTATTTTTGCTGATATATCGGTATTTTCAATCAGTACTTTGTCACCCACTTTTATGCTGTTGATACGTTCTTGAGGAATGTTGATTTCCAACCATAACTGATCAAGGTTGGCGACTTTATATAAAGGCGCAAGAATATCAAGCCGTTCTCCCGCAACAACTAGCCTATCTAATATGACACCTTTTATTGGGGAGCGTACATTGAGCTGGCTACTCAAACGTCGGGTACTTGCAAGTTTATTTATATCTTTGCTCGACATACCTGCAATTTCCAATAATTGTTTTGCTTCGTTTTCCTCGGCCAAAAAAGAATTGTATTTGCTTTGACTTTCTTGCCAGCGGCGATTAGAAATAACACCTTCTTGTAAAAGTTTTTTATCGCGCTGATAACTAGTTTTTGCTAATCGTTTTTCGCTATGCGCTTTTAGATATAAACGCTGTAAAGACAGTAGTTCAGGGCTGTTAAGTAATGCTAGAGTTTGATTTTTTTCAACACTATCACCGATAGAGACATTAAGCTTACTAATTAAACCCGCTTGAGCAGCACTGACTATGTATTCCTGGCTAGGAGGGATGACGATTCGACTAGGCGCATAAAATAAAGGAATGTGTTTAATCGCTTTTAGGGTATCTACTTTTATCCCTAAATTGTTAAGCTGGGATTGGGTTATTTGTACGTCATTGGCAACAGCTAAAGTATGACTTAAAAAAAGTAGACTAAAGAGTAATTTATTCATCTTAAACCTAAACTGGGTATGAAGTTGATGTTTAAATTTAGCAATACTTGAGAAAGCTATGGCTAAAAATATGAAATATTAGGTGGTTAAGGTATAACTCCAACTGATTGATTATAAAGAGCAATATTCTTTTTTAGAAGAATGCCATGTTCTTTGGAGTGACGAATTGTGTTATGTGATCGCGCTTGAATTTTAAGCAAATCCATTAAATTAATTTCGCCGGCAGAAAAGCTAAGGCGAGCCATTTTTAAATGAGATTCTGCAATTTCTTTTAATTCATGTGCAATTTCAAGTTCAGCATGAGTTACCTCTAAAGCATGTTTTGCTTCGTGATGTTGTTTTTCAAGTTGACGAAAAATAGATGCTCTTTCAGCAAGAGCCGTTGTCAACTCTATGTTTGCCAGTGCAATTTCTGGTGCAAGGTGAGCGCTTCCGCCAAAAGGAATAGATATTTCTAAACTGATGCTTTCAATAGGCTCACTGCCTAATTCATCTCTTTCACTTTTTCCACCAAAGATAAGGCTTGTTTGTCCAGAGCCTGTTGATTCCACCCATTTAAGTTCAGCTTGCTTACGTTGTATGATGCTATTAATAGCTGATAATTTAGGGTGATCCTGTGAAATCTCAGTCAGAGTACTTTGCTGCTCAGTATAGTCAGCGGGTATTGCCGTGGTTTGAGTCAGGTTGATATAACTTTTTCTAGCGTGCATCATTTCCGCTTCCGCTTGAATTAATAATGAGCGTTTTTGTAAATGATCGCTTTGTGCCAATAACAAATCAGAACGAGGCAAATCACCTAGATCAACCCTACGTTTGATTTTGTTAAGCATTTTTTCAGAAATTTGCAGAATATATTGAGCCTGATCATAACCTAGACTTTCTAAATTTATATTCCATAAAGCTTGCCTGACAAGTCCAGCAACTTCCAATGTGAGAACAGATGATTGTTTTTCTGCGGCAGTATTAGCATGTTCAGCAATAGCTTGTCCTGCTGAGCGTTGCCCCCAATTCCACAAGGGAAGTTCAAGTTCAGCTTCAATTTCTCTGGAACCAATATTGTCAGCGACAAAGTCACCCTGGTAACGCATGGCAATACTAGGCACCCCCGCCAACCAGCTATCCCCTCTTCGTTGCAGCGCATTGGCTTCATCCTTTAGTGCGGCATTGATGATATATGCTGGAAATTTATCGACAGTATGAGTAATCACCTGAGCTAGTGTTAATGTCTTATCAATATGAATCATATCATGATGATCTACCACTGCATTTTCATGTGCAAAACACAAGGTGGTAGAGAATATTAATAAGTGGGCAGACATTCTTATATGTCTAAAACTAGACATAGGTGACGCTCCAATTGAATAAAGGCAAAAAGCTGAATAATAAAGAAATGAGAATTTTATAACATTCAGAATAGACAGGGATTATAATTGTACCTATAAATATAAGAAAATGCTTATTTATTGTTTCATAGTATGAGCAAAAAGCATGCTTTAATTACAATACATTAGCTGAGACACGGATTTTAAATAAGAATTGTATAAAGCCTGCTAAGTGGAACAGAAAAGATTGAGATAAACATGCAAACAGATAATGAAAAAACAAAACGAAGATATGACCGAATAGCTCCTTATTTTGATAGGCTGGAAGGCTTTTTAGAGGCTTTATTTTTTGCTCGGTGGCGTAAAATTTTATGGGATAA
Source organism: Methylococcales bacterium (assembly GCA_023134955.1). Taxonomy (GTDB): domain Bacteria; phylum Pseudomonadota; class Gammaproteobacteria; order Methylococcales; family Methylomonadaceae; genus QPIN01. The sequence continues at coordinate 7,537 of JAGLUC010000185.1, forward strand.
AGTGCAAGGTGAGCATGTTTTAGAAGTAGGTGTAGGGACAGGAAAAAATTTCCCCTATTATCCTAAAGACGCTCGCATGACAGCATTGGATTTTAGTGAAAAAATGTTGGAGTTGGCAAAAATAAAACAGGGTAATGAGTCCATTGCCATTGAACTGGAATTAATGGACATACAATCTTTAAGTTATGCAGATAACAGCTTCGATACGGTGATTGCTACTTTTGTATTTTGTTCAGTCCCTCACCCTATTAAAGGCTTGCAAGAATTGTATAGAGTTTGTAAGCCAGGAGGACAGGTTTTATTGTTAGAACATGTATTAAGCTCTAAGCCCATTATGGCAAAAATGATGCAAATCATGAAC
>JAGLUC010000186.1 GCA_023134955.1 Methylococcales bacterium
TGTTCGGTGATTGAACAAAAGGTACAGCCACCAAAACAACCGCGCATAATGTTGACTGAATGTTGAATCATTTCAAATGCGGGGATGTTGGCACCACCATATTGGCTGTGAGGCAGGCGAGAATAGGGCTGGTCAAATACCCCATCCATTTCTTTAGTGGTTAAAGGAATAGGGGGGGGATTAATCCACAATTGGCGTGAACCATGGCGTTGAATTAAGGGTCTTGCATTGCCAGGGTTGGTTTCTCCGTGCATCACTCTTGAGGCGTGGGCATAAAGCACAGGGTCATCTTTGATTGATTCAAAATCAGGCAGACGAATAACGGTTTGAGAGCGTTGTTTATTGGGTATATGTCGAGTAAATGTAATGACTTTTTCAGTGCTTGAGTCAGAATTAGCCAGTTTTTTATCGCAAGCTGGCTGTTCTTGATACGGGTTGGTTGGGGGATTAATTACGCCTGGTTTGTCCACAGAGCTTGAGTCTTTTTCTGTCCAGTCAGCAGGTATCTGTTTGACGAAATGCACCGTGCCACGAATGCCTTTTAAATCAGTGATCAGTTCACCATTGGCTAAACGATGGGCAATTTCTACAATTTGTCTTTCCGCATTACCGTAGACTAGCATATCTGCTTTAGCGTCCATTAAAACGGATTTGCGAACTTTATCTGACCAATAGTCATAGTGAGCAATACGTCTTAAACTAGCCTCTATGCCGCCAATAATAATGGGGATATTTTTATAAGCTTCGCGGCAACGGTGTGAGTAGACGTTAACAGCACGGTCGGGACGTTTGCCACCTTCACCATTAGCGGTATAGGCATCATTAGAACGTATTTTTTTATCAGATGTATAGCGGTTAACCATGGAATCCATGTTACCGCCAGTCACCCCAAAAAATAAATTAGGTCTGCCTAATTGGCGAAAATCTTCCGCATGAGTCCAGTCAGGTTGAGAAATAATTCCTACTCTGAACCCTTGTGATTCTAGTACACGACCAATAACAGCCATACCAAAACTGGGATGATCAACATAGGCATCCCCTGTCACCAAAATAATATCGCAAGAGTCCCAGCCAAGCTGTTCCATTTCCTCAAAACTCATGGGTAATTCAGGTGCAGAGCCAAAGCGTTGCGCCCAGAATTTTTTATAGCCGAAAAGATTAGGTGCTGTCTGGGTCATTTTTTAATTACATTATCTAGCACGGAGCTGTTATTGCGTTTGAAATCTTGCACAAAAGATGGAAAATTAATTTGGTATTGTTGCTCTAGTTGTTTAGCCTTTTCTCTAAGCTCTTTCATAGTATATTTGGGGGCATTTTCTCTAAATGCAAAGCCAATAACATTGCCGCGCTTACGAACAGGTAAAAACAATACTTTCCATTCAAAAACCCGTCCTATATTCCATGCAACGGATTGAAACAGGTCTTTATTAGTACCCCATAAATTAATTACTAAAAGACCGTCATCTTTGAGTAATGATCTACAGCCATCAAAAAAATTTTCATTACTGACTTCAAGTGCCATGCCTTCATGGTCAAAAGCATCCACTACGATAAGGTCATGTTTTTGCTCAGTCAATTTTCTTTGAACAGCCACATATTCACCGCCACAAGAAATTTTTACTTTTAAGCGAGGGTCGAGAGGTAGTTCAAAATGACTGCGAGCAACTTTTAATACGCTATTACGGTATTCAATGACTTTGATTTTGCAATCGCTTAGTTGATGGAGTAAATATTTTGTGAGTGTGCCACCACCTAAGCCAATCATTAAAATGTCTTTAGGGTTGTCGTTAAATAGTAGCAAGCCCATTACAGCTTGAGCATAGAGTGAATGTAACTGGTTCGGATCAGATAAAAGCATAGAGCTTTGTCTTGAGTGAGAGCCAAAATGAAGCGAGCGAATGCCTTTTTTTTCAACAACTTCTATCACGCCTTCATCATCATGGCTTTGGTGAACGACTACACCGTCATATTTGTACATAAAACCTAACGCTAATTTAAATTGTGCTTATTCTCCCTTATAAGTGCTCTCTTGTCTTGATAAATAAAGCTTTTCTTTAATTTGTTAAAGATTGGTATTATTGTGGTTTTTTTATTCTTGCCTCATATTCAGCTATTTCTGCTTCAGCCTTTTTTTGACGCGCTCTTGCTTCTGCTTTTTGTGCATCTTTGATGGCAGTTTGAGCTTCTTTATTAAATTTAAACACGCTTTGGAACAGGGTGATTGCACCCGCACTACCCCCGGCGGCAATGGCGGCGGTCATAAAAACCCCTAGTTCAGAGGTTTTGTCAGGCTCAAATAGCACGCTTAGCACATCAAAATGGTAAGCATTACAGATCATCCAGGCTGTGCCAAAAGAAATGGGAATTTTAAAACCTAAACCATCTAATTTTTGTTTAAACCAGCGATAGTCAAAAATCAGTACCAATGCTCTCTCTAACAACATAGCCAGAATAACAAGTTTGGCTAATGCCGCAATTATTCTTATGAAATCGGGGGTTAATTCAGAAGGTGTCATGGTTAATTCCTCTTTGTTTGTGGATGAAATTAGATGATTAATGGGGCTTACCGTCTCCTTAAAGGGTATTCTTGGGTGTGAAGAGTATATATGGTTTAGTACTCTATCTATGTCATTTTGACGATTTAGAATGTACAGATTTTTAAAGGCTATGTCACCGTTAAGTGTGGGATTTTCAAATGTTTTGATTGTTTTTAAGCTTTCCCTTGTTAGATACCTGCATGTAGACAAGTAGAGCAACTCAGGAGCAGTTGCCGAGAAGCAGCTACCGAAAGGAATAAATAATAGCATAATTGGGGCGCGGATCTTTAGTCCGCCTTGTGAAAAGCATGCTAAAGCCCTGCACCCCAATGTCGTTAAGTTAAGCTTGCGTAGCCTTGATGGAGTGAAATGTAATCAAGGTTTATGATTGCAACCCTTGATTTTACTTCATTCAATCAAGGGTTGCATCTCGTCAATGATTATATTAATCGTTCAGTAACTCATCCCAATTTAAAGGTTGTTTAAACATGGGAACCATCATCTGTAGAAAAGGTGATGGCAGACCATTAAGTTTTAGATAACCTTTATTTAGATTCGCTGATAGTTGATAGCTTTTCTCATCTTCAACCACAAAACCCGAGGTCATTGGGTTATTAAAAGCTTCCGCAGCAACTGTGCCAGCAACCATGCTTTTATCAATTGAGATAAGAAGATCAATTTTAAATGCTTTGACTAGATCGCCAATTGTTTTTAGCTTAAATATTTTTTCAGGTGCTTGATAGCTTGAATCAATATTAACCACAGATGTTCCTGTTTCCGTACTTATTTTAACATTCTGCTTCATATCAATACCCTTTGTAAGTATTTCACCAGATACGGTTTTAATATAGTTGATCAGATCTTTAGTTACATTAGCCTGAATTTGTTCTGGGTTTAGGTCTTTAGCGTTGGAGATAGCTAATTGTGATTGACCTAGGGTTTTAGTTGCATCAATCAGGCGCATAGATGCTTCACGATTTAGCCCGTTAACAGCAAAACCCAAGTGTAGTTTTGATTCAGGAAAAACGGGTGCAGTAGCAGTAGGTTGAATGAATACTTTTTCTGCATCAAGACTAGCAAGTTCGTTATAGAAGCCGTTTTGGTTCTTAACAACAGATTTAAGTATGATGTTTTTTAAAGAAATATTGATGTCTTTATTAGAAAAAGAAAGGCTAGGGCTATTGTGTACAATAGAACCGAGCAGCATAGAGCCTTTATACAACTCATCAATATTAAATTGAGTGACCGACTGATTAATAACTAAGTTAAATATATCTGTCTCACTATTATTAGATGTGATATTTAACTCTCCAAAATCTATAGACCCTTTTAAAAAAGAACCACGAACATCGGTAGTAAACTGGCTGGAAAGATGGTCTAAAGTAAGCTTTGTTTTATTTTTATCTTCTTTAGCAAAAATAGCTGAAAATTTTACTGAATCGAAGTTGATAGAAGGGATCTCTAACCCAACATTAATATTGCCCATAAAATCAGAGTGGGTGCTAGAGGAAATGGGTTGCTTGTTATTGAAAACCTGCTTGATTGCTTGTTTAACTTTAGAGGACAGAGTTTGTTGATTAATTGAGGTTAAAATATAGCTAGAGCCAATTTTTAATCCATTAGTTGTTAGCATCACTGGACCGTGATAAATAGTATGGCTTAGCGTTACATCAAAAGCTTGTTGCTCACTAATTTTATCAGCTTCAACAGTAACAATAGTGCTTGCCGTGCTGCTTAGAAAGCCCTTAGTGTACGATTTCTTTTTAACTTTAATAAAGGGAGCTTCTTCAGCAAATTTTTGTTGAGATACTCTCAGTAGCTTATCAAAAACAGTTTCAGTTTCGTTTGAGATAAACCAAGTGCTGCCAAGTATAGCGATAGGGGCTATTAATATTATGCCAATGATAAGTTTTTTCATGGATTAATTCCTTGTTGAATTAGAGTCAGTACGTTATTAAGACAGGCTTTATTCATGCATCAATTAATGGAGATGCCCTTAAGTTGTAGAGTTAAATTAAAGTCTACTTCAAGAGGTTGGTTTTGAAGAGATGTTACTAACAAGCTAGTACTCCGGCAACATCAGTTTGATTAATAAATAATGAATTA
>JAGLUC010000187.1 GCA_023134955.1 Methylococcales bacterium
CGTTGCCCCGACCCGATCGGGAAACGGTTGACTCGAAACCCCGTATTACACTTCGTTTCATACGGGCTACAATATGTACTAATAAAAGAAAGTCAAATAAGCTGCCAGAACTTTTGGGACGATTAATATGGACATTGCTATATTTTTCTTTAAAAAGGCTTGACCACTGCAAGAATAACTATCCCCACTAAAAATAACACAGGTATTTCATTCATCCAGCGATAATAAACGTGTGAATGTTGGTTTCTGTCATGTTTAAAGTCTAATAAGCATTTACCGCAAAAAATGTGGTAGACAATCAATAAAGCCAATAAAGCTAGTTTGCTGTGTAGCCATCCAGTTGCTGAATAAAGTTCCCAGGCATAACTAGTTAGCATCCAGATGCCGAAGACAAAGGTCAGGATCATTCCTGGTGTCATGATGCCAAAAAATAGTTTACGTTCCATGATTTTGAAGCGCTCATGACTTATTTTGTCGTCACTCATGGCATGATAAACAAACAGACGAGGCAGGTAAAACAGGCCTGCAAACCAGGTTACCATAAAAATCAAATGTAAGGCTTTTAACCAGAGCATGTGTTTATCCTATAATAAAAGTTGTAGAGCTTGTTTCATGTTGTTTAGATCAAAAATACCAGTTTTTTGCATAACAATATTTCCTTTTGGCGATATTAAAAATGTTGTGGGGGTTAATTGAACCTGACCAAAAGCTTTGGCATGCTCTGCTTTTAAATCTAAAGCCACATGATAAGGTATTTGTCTGGCTTTTGTCATTTCCACCACATGACTGGGCGGGTCGTAATACATGGCAATAGCTATATGGAACAAACCCAGTGGATGATATTGCTGGTACAGTTCAATCAAGTGAGGGATTTCTTTAATACAATTGGCACAATCAGTTGCCCAAAAAGTAATAATAACAGGGCTGCCTTGTAAATTTGATAATTCGATTTTTTGTCCAGTAACCGTGGTAAATACAGCATTTGGTGCATGTGTAATACTGGTTATTTGCCAAGTTAATAAGCTCGTTATTAACAATCCAGTGATCAGCAAGGGAATAAAAAATTTATTAGCCTTCATCTTTGGCTTTTATTTCTTCTTTAACGGGCTGGATATAAGAGTCACAGAGGGCTCGATAAAGTGGGGTAGGGTTTATTAGTTTGGATGTGCCTGTGGCAAAAAAAGCAGTTGCCATTAAAGGAATAAGAATTTCGTGGCTGCCTGTCATTTCCATCACAATAACAAAAGAGGTGAGGGGCGATTGCAACATGCCTGAGAAATAAGCGGTCATGGTAAGCAAAATCATAGCTGAAGCAGGCGCAACTGGAAACCAATGGGCTAAATTAACACCAAACCCTGCACCCGTGGCGATAGATGGAACAAAAATGCCACTGGGAATACCACTGAATGAGGTGGCGCAAGTTGCTAACATTTTAAATAATGGAAAAAAAGGATCCATGGATTCACTGTTAGTTAAAATAGCTTTGGCTTGGGAATAACCTGTACCAAAAGAATCACCATTAGAATAATAACCGAGAATGGCAATAATGCTGCCACAAGCAAAGGCGATTAAAGCAATAGGTAGTTTGCTTTTGTTAAGTAAGCGGCCGCCTGTGATAATAATTTTACTAAATAGACCCCCTAAAAAACCACCAGCAATACCACACAAAGGAATGGCAATCCAGCTTTGGCTCCAGGGCATAATGAATGATTTATCATTAAAGAAAATGTAATTGTCTAATATGGCGTAAGCAGTCACCCCAGAAAAAATAATAGCGGTTAAAACTAAACTGCTGATTTTTTCTTCCAAGGCGCGCCCCATTTCTTCAATGGCAAAAATAATACCAGCTAAAGGTGCGCTAAACATAGCAGCGAATCCTGCGGCACTACCAGCAAGAATCAGCCCTCGTTCCATATAATGAGGTGGGAATTTAACGGCTTTTCCTAAGGAGGCCATAAATGATGCGCCCACATGAACCGCAGGACCTCCGAATCCGACTGAAGCACCTGATAATAAGCCCATGATGGGTAAAAACATTTTACCAAAAGCAATTTTTAGTGAAACAAGACGGCTTCTGTCCGCTAAGTTACCCGTTATTTCAAGTGCGGTTTTAACTTGAGGAATACCACTGCGCTCAGAACCAGGAAAAAACCGAAAAGTAATCCAGGCAGTTAAGCTAAGTCCTAGTGGTGCGATAATAAAATTAGACCAGGGATATTCTAATGAAATGGAACGATAGGTTTCACCAGCCCATTCACTGAGTAAAGTCATCGCAACGATGAGTATGCCAACAAATATGGCACCACCCCAAAATACCAGGCGTTGTTTCCAGGCAATGATGGAAAAAAATGAAGATAGTTGTTCTGACATGTAGCTCTAAATTTAAACTAGAAGTTCTTCGTTGTTGTGTTAATAGATTGACCGTTTTTAGCCCTCCCTTGCTGGATGCCTACATGGATGTAGGTAAGTAGAGCAATGCAGGAGCAATTGCCGAGAGGGTTTGGGTGAGGAGACGTTGAAATAAATTCTTTTGTTCCTTATTTCTTTACCCCATCAAACCTAAGCTTATGAATATTTGGAATGATGATTTGTTAGATATTTTAATGTGTTGCAATGCCGTATTTTTGAATGCGATAAAGTAAAGTATCTCTGGATAAGCCTAGTAAGCGAGCAGATTGGCTACGATTGCCATTGGTTCTGACTAATGCCTGGTGAATCATATCAACTTCCAAATCATCTAAACGTAAACCCGTTTCAGGTAAGGTAAATGTTGAGTTGTCGGATGCAGAGATACAACTGCTAAATTCTAAGGGTAGATTTTCTGGCTCAATCGTTTGTCCTGCTAATAAAATGCTAAGACGTTCACATAAGTTACGTAATTCTCTAATGTTACCTGGCCAGCTATACCCCCGTAGTACCTTGTGTGTGCGTTTACTGAATTTGGGTGCAACAATTGAATGAGTTTTAGAGCAGTGAGACAAGAAATGTTTAGTGAGTGGCTCAATATCTTCAGTCCGTTGACTGAGAGAAGGAAGCTCTATTGGTACAATATTTAAACGAAAGTATAAGTCTTGACGAAATTCACCTGCCAAAATTTGTTTATTAAGATCTGCATTGGTTGCAGCGATAATACGAACATCAACTTTATAAGGTTTAGTTTCTCCAACCGCTAAACAATCACCAGACTCTAAGAATCGGAGTAGTTTAGATTGAATAGACATGGGCAGTGAATTAATTTCATCTAAGAATAATGTTCCGCCATGTGCGGCTTGAAATAAACCTTGTTTATTAGTTATTGCACCCGTAAAAGCTCCTTTTTTATGACCAAATAATTCAGACTCAGCCAGGCTTTCGGCTAATGCTGCACAGTTCAATGTAATAAAAGGTTTGTTAGCACGAAAGCTATCTTTTTGAATGGCAGTAGCAAGCACTTCTTTACCCGTACCTGTTTCACCTTTAATCAAGATAGTTACATCGGTAGTTGCAATCATTTTTGCACTACGCAGAATTGATTCAAATGCGGGAGATTGACCAATGTTTGAACTGAAATGGGGCATAGTATCTACTCTCTAAATCAAGGTTCACAGCTAAATATGCTGTAAACGCATTGGGTTAAGCCAAGGAAAAACAGCTAGAAGTGCAATAAATACCAAAAGCAGTCCAATGGCTTGTTTAAACCGCTGCATTTTTGATAGCTTAGTTAATATGTTGGTCATTATACCTACTCCCATAACCGATGGCAAAGTTCCTAAGCCAAAAGCAAGCATGCTCATTGCGCTGATCATAATATCACCAGTGGTAGCTGCTAGTGCAAGAGCTGCATAGACCAGTCCACAAGGGAGCCAGCCCCAGACCATGCCAAATAAAAAAGCCTGAAATCGACTTTTAACAGGAATGAGTTTACGTCCATAAGGCTCTAACACCTTCCATATTTTAGAACCTGATTTTTCAATATAAGCAAAACGCGGAAACCATCCTGCAATATAAAGACCAGCACCGACCATAATACTGGCAGATACTAATTGTAAAATCCGATGACCTAAAGCTGAGTCAAAGGGAAGCGTTATAAGGGATTCTGCAATACCTACTAATAATCCTGCCAAAGTATAACTGAAGATACGTCCCATATTGTAATTAAGGACATAGGGAAACAACAGTGCTTTGTTATTTCTGATTTCAGGTTTAAGGCTTAATGTTAGTGTGCCAATAATTGATCCGCACATGCCGATACAATGTAGGCTGCTAAATAAGCCCATTGCAAAAGCAGTAAAATAAGATGCGGTAAATGTAAGATGAAATTCCATAAGAGATAAACATTATCATAATGGGCTAAAGATAGAAATAGTAACAATTCTAAGGTTGTTTTGATAACTGTGTAAAGTGGGTGATATAACGTATTAAAAACAAGCTATATAACATAGTTTAATTAAATGTTTTATTACTTATTCCTTATATAATTGATTTTTAATATAAAAAATAGTTGGAACAATATGTGCTTGTATCAAATGATAAAATACTAAAATAATTCAAAAGAGAGGGTAATTTGAACATAAAAATCAGTTTGGCTATTGCTAGTGCTAGTGCGCTAGTCATCCCATTTCAAGTAGTCGCAGATCATGAACAGCTTCCTACAATTGTTGTTGAAGGTAGTGCAATGCAATCGGGTACTTTTGGTACAGCACCCGATTCATCAGGTTTAAAAGATACAGCCGCATTACTAAAACGTGTGCCCGGTGCCAATGTTAATCGTAATGGAGCTTTAACAGGAATTGCATCGTATAGAGGTATGTTTGGTAATCGTATTAATATCTCTGTTGATGATAATAATATGAAAGAAGTGGGACCAAACAGCATGGATCCACCGTTAAGTCATATTCCTGCCGCATTAACAGGAAAATTAACCGTTCACAGAGGGATTGCACCTGTTAGTAGTGGTATAGAGACATTTGGTGGTTCGATGCACGTTGAATCTAAAAAAGGACGTTTTGCAGAAGGTGATGGTATTGAAACCAGTGGTACGGCTTCTATGGGCTATAGCTCGGTTGAAGATGGTCACTATGGTTCATTATTAGGTGCTGTTGCTAATAAAAATCACAAGTTGTATTTAAGTGGTAGTCAGGAAAGAGGTCGTGATTATAAAATCAGAAATAATCAAAAACAGAGTGGTACACAGTACGATCGTAATGCCTATACCACTGGTTATGCTTATCAGCGTGACGGACATGAATTTGGTATTAATTATAGTAATAATGATACTGGACATACTGGTACTCCAGCATTACCTATGGATATTAACTATGTTCGGGGTGGAATGTATAATGCTAATTATGCATGGGATTTAGGTGATGGCTATAAGCTAAGAACTAATATCTTTTATCAAAAAATGCGTCATTTGATGAGTAATAGTGTTTTACGCAATGGTGGCACAGCAATGATGGATGCCATGAGTAACCGAACTAAAGTTGAAGCAGGAGGAATTGATTTAGCATTAGACATGTCATTATTTGACGGTGTTTTGAAGGTGGGAATTAATGGAGATCAGTCTAATCATGATGCGGACTCTACTATGGTAGATACGAGTACGATAGGTGGTGGTGCGGGAATGGGTATGGTAATGACTGAAAACTTTTTCAACCGGGTTGAAAGAGACCGTTATTCTTTTTTTACTGAATGGACAGGTGATATAAGCGATAAAATGGCTCTGGAATTAGGTGCTAGATACACCCACACCTGGTCTGATACTGGTAAAGTAACCACAGAAATGATGATGGGATCTCGTATGGATGATGCCAAGACTTTTAATATGGCAGATAGAAAAAGAAATTTCAATGAAGTTGATTTGGCTGCTGTGATGCGCTACAACTTTTCATCTGATCTAGATATGGAAATTGGCTTGGCTAGAAAAAATCGTGCACCGACTTATCAGGAATTATATTTATGGACAGGAAGTAAAGCTAATGGTGGTTTTGCAGATGGTAATACTTATCTTGGTAATTTAAACCTTGACCATGAAACAGCTTATCAATTTGATCTAGGTTTTGATTGGCATAAAGGCAAGGCATATATCGCTCCACGAGTTTTCTATCATTATGTAGATGATTATATTCAAGGTGTAAGCGCTCCAGCTTCTGGTGCTACTCTGCAATGGAGTAATATTGCAGCACAATTTTATGGAGTGGATTTAGAAGCTGGGTATGAAATTACTGATAATTGGCGTTATGACATGGGTTTAAACTATGTACGTGGCGAGCGTGTTAATGCACCGACTGGTGACAGTGATTTATATCGTATTGCACCTTTAAATGGTCGATTACAAGTAACCTATGAACAGTCTGGCTGGATGGGTGCTGTTGAAGGTGTTTTTTATGCAAATCAAGGGGATGTCGCTGGATATAATAACGAGCAAAAAACCAAAGGATATATGTTATTAAATCTACGAGGTCAATATGAACCCTATCATGGTATTGTTATTGCCACAGGGATTGAAAATGTTTTGGATACCAAGCATTTTGATCACTTAGGTGGTTATCAAAATCATAATCAGGCAAATGGGCGTATTGCAATGCCTGGACGTAATATATACGCAACACTTAGTTATAACTGGTAGTTGATATGCCTTTAAATTAAGGATGTAAGAAAAACGCAAGTATTAATCGTTCCAAAAGTATTC
>JAGLUC010000188.1 GCA_023134955.1 Methylococcales bacterium
ACTTATTTTTTAAAAACCTGTTCTTTTGACTTGTTTAGTCGATATTTAAACTTTAAAGGGCTATATTGCCCTATACTAAATGTTAGGTCTAAAACACCATCTTCGTATAATTTTACTTAAACTGCTATGATAACCAATTATTAAAGCTGTTTGAATATTAGAGGAAATATGAAGTCGGTTGTTGAATATAAAGAAGGTAAACCACAGATAAAAAGAGCTGAGACTTTTTGTTCTTTGCTTGGCAATCAAATTCCCTCAAAATCAGTTTTTTTTGATGCGTTGTTAAAAGAAATGGATCAGCTCATTAGAAAGGAGCATCCCAAAGTTACCACAGGAGCTTTGAGTAATTGCCACGGGGACTTGTATGAGTGGCTCATATCAGTACAAGCGAATAATTATGCAGTTGTTAATGGAAGTACAAAGCTTTTACTTCAGCTTCCGAATATCTCTCAATTTGATGTAATATCTTTGTATTCAGAGACACTTTTTAATCATATCGTAGACTTAAGAGCTAAAATAAGTTCGTCGTCAGATGTTAGTTTAATTTCTTCAAACCCAGATTTTGTAATCATTGATATAGCAGATATGGAATTAGATATTCCAAATTTAGAGGTGATTGACGAAATTACCCCTGAAGTTATTACCAAATTACAGGACACTTACAAACTGTTTAGGGGACAGTGTTCATTTGAAAATATCAGTGGGTATCTATCAGTTAAAACAAGTTTAAGACCCGATAGAAGACTTCAAATTTCTCATGAAGGATCATTAATGAAAGCACTGTATGTTCATTTACAAAATAGAGAGTGGATAATAAACCCAGTTGGTATTAAATATTTTGCTGCGGCAACATCAATTAGTGAAGCGGATAGAAAAGGATTAAAAACAGTTGCTACACATTCGATAACAAATGTTCAAAGCATTCCTGAAGCTGCTGTAGATGAGGTCTACTTATTAAACACTGTTGATGATTCTATTGCTGTTTTTAATGAAATTCTGGCTTAGTTTTAAGCTCAAGGTATCTTTTCACAGTTTTTGCTAACCCGCTTCCTGCTAGGTAAGGCACACCATTTCCAATGGTCTTAAACATGTTAGTTAATGACATATTTTGAGGAAGTTCAAATTCTTTTGGGAGTGATTGAATAGATAACGCTTCAGCGGCTGATATTCTCCGGCTTTTATACGGATGAAGGTGAACTTCATTATTACCATATGCCGCAGTAGGTGAGTATCTCCAACGATGCAATCGTTTGTAAGATTTTTTAGAGTCATCTCCCTCATCTATTATTTGGAATTTAGGTAAGCCAGCTCTTGGTATAAAATGATGCTTTGCATTTGGATGGTTATTAACCTCATTTTTATCGAACCAATATTGAACAGTTAAGCTTTTGTAAATTTCCCCGTCGAAATTTATATTAAGTTTTGAATCTTCTGAATATGAGTCAGTCGCAGGCCATATTTTTTTATCTAGGATTTGAGAACGTTCATATTTTAATTCTTTATCCCAATTGAAGTCTTTTTCAAGGTTTCTATTACCAGAAACAGATTTATTGCGTAAAATACCAAAAAGTAAAATTCTATCTCTATCCTGAGGTGCTCCATATTCAATACAGTTGGTAAGTCTATCTGTCAATAAATAGCCAGCTGAGTCTAACTCTGATTTCATTTTGTCATAAAATTCTCTATGCCGTTTAGTACGCCACAGCCCCTTTACATTTTCAAAAATAAAAAAGTCAGGTTTGAATTTAGAAATAGCATCAACATATACTTTAGTTAATTTGCCATTTTCTCCATCTTTACCTTTATTCTTTCCTCCAACTGAAAAGTCAGGGCATGGAGGGCCACCAATAAAGCCAACTAATGCCCGGGTTGATTTAGCTTCATTAACATATGAATATAAATCTTTAGAGCTACCGTTGTATACTAAATCATCTATGCTTTTAGAACTATATCCAAAGCGAGGCTTGCTCTTTTTTAATTTGCTACGGCTAAAAACATATGCATCTAGGAATGGCTGATGATTTTCATTGACAAACTGAACATCAAAACCATTATCTTCGAATCCAAGATCTAAAAAACCGCATCCGGAAAAAAAAGAAAATATAATAGGCTTTTTCATTGCTAGTACTCTGATGTAGAATTTAACGTAATTAAGCACACTATATACGCACTCAGTGCGTATTACAAGGTTTTTATGAAATTTTCTGATGAACTTAAGAATATACAAGAAGAATTGATTTGCAACCAAAATGAGTTAAGCACTTTACTCTATGATATACCTCCAAGAACTCTTCAAAGCTGGTTATTGGGGGAAAAAGAACCACCAAAATATGTACAAGAATTGGTGATTTACAAATTAGAAACAAGACCTAACAAAAAAATCCAGCGGACAGAATAAAGCGTCACGCCTTTTGCTAAAGCAAAAGATCGCGCCACTTTATTCTGCCGCTGATTTTGGCGTTAGTGCGTCAAGCGAAGCTTGATGCATCTTGCAGGGTGAAAGTCCCTGCCGGGTAAGGACTAATCATCCACCCG
>JAGLUC010000189.1 GCA_023134955.1 Methylococcales bacterium
CGGAATTCAAAACGTGCTTTTGACATGGCATTATCACGAGCTTGTGCGCCTGGATGTCCTTTTGCGAGGTCAGCCGCATGAGCGGCAATTTTATAAGTCACAATCCCTTCTCGTACATCTTCTTTGTTTGGCAGACCTAAATGCTCTTTTTGTGTCACATAACACAACATAGCACAGCCATACCAGCCGATATTTGCTGCTCCAATCACAGAAGTAATATGGTCATAACCTGGTGCAATATCGGTGGTTAGAGGTCCCAATGTATAGAAAGGGGCTTCATCACAATCTTCTAATTGCTTGGTCATGTTGACTTCAATCATGTGTAATGGCACATGACCTGGGCCTTCAATCATGGTTTGTACATCATGTTTCCAGGCAATTTTAGTTAATTCACCTAATGTTTCCAGCTCAGCAAATTGTGCTTCATCATTTGCATCATAAATTGAACCTGGGCGTAAACCATCACCTAATGAGAAAGATACGTCATAGGCTTTCATGATTTCACAAATATCTTCAAAATGGGTGTATAAAAAGCTTTCTGTATGATGTGCTAAACACCATTTCGCCATGATTGAACCACCACGCGAGACGATACCTGTCATCCGTTTTGCAGTCATCGGTACATGATGTAAACGAACGCCCGCATGGATAGTAAAATAGTCCACTCCTTGTTCGGCCTGTTCGATTAAGGTATCACGAAAAATTTCCCATGTTAAATCTTCTGCTTTACCGTTTACCTTTTCTAATGCTTGATAGATAGGCACAGTGCCTATTGGCACCGGCGAATTACGCAAAATCCATTCACGGGTTTCATGAATATTTTTACCTGTCGATAAATCCATGATGGTGTCACCACCCCAACGAATACCCCAAAGCATTTTTTCCACTTCTTCTTCAATTGAAGAGGTAACGGCTGAGTTGCCTAAATTGCCATTTATTTTGACCAAAAAGTTACGACCAATAATCATCGGCTCTATTTCTGGGTGATTGATATTGGCAGGGATGATTGCACGGCCTCTGGCAACTTCGTCACGAACAAATTCAGGGGTAATGGTTTCTGGAATTGCTGCGCCAAATCGTACGCCTGGATGCTGACCTTTATAAAGTTCGCGCATTTTTTCCATGTTTTGATTTTCACGGATAGCGATATATTCCATCTCGGGGGTGATAATGCCTTGGCGTGCATAATGCATTTGCGAGACATTCTTGCCTGCTTTGGCTTTGCGAGGTTTGCGGATATGCTCAAAACGCATGTCTGCTGTTTCAGGATCATTCAAACGCTCTTGACCAAAATCAGACGAAGGACCTGATAACTCTTCGGTATCATTACGCTCTGCAATCCAGGCATCACGAATCCCAGTCAAACCCTGTTGTAGATCAATCTCTACATTGGGGTCAGTATAAACGCCTGAGGTATCATAAACATAGAGTGGGCCATTTTTTTCTGTTCCAAAATGCACTGGTGTATCAGATAAAGAAATCTTGCGCATAGGAACTTGTATATCAGGACGACTACCTTCTACATAGATTTTTTCAGATGCGGGATAGGAATTAATTTTTACACTACTGGCTTCAGTAGCAATAATATCTTTACGAACAGCGCTCATGGATAGCTCCAGAATTATAAGGGCTCAAGCGCAGGAAAATGTTGGCTTTCCTACGCCGGTGTTAGCCGGATTCAGGTTCAAAGGGTTTTTCTCAGCTGGTTAACCAGCACCCCTAGCCTTTGGGACAATTGAGTAAAATATACGAAAATGAGTTAAATTGCAAGCACACTAAAAGGGGTCAGAGCCCTTTTATTATTGCATCTTTTATGATAAAGTTGTTTTTTCTATTAGAAACAGGCGCTAATCATGCCCAGAAAACCACGTTTTTATCTGCCAGGAGTTCCTGTTCATATTGTGCAAAAAGGTAATAATAGAGAGGCTATCTTCTTTGAAGAAAGTGATTATTCAGCTTACCTTGGTTGGCTGAAAGATGCTTTGAAACGGTATGATTGTCAGCTTCATGCCTATGTGTTGATGACTAATCATGTTCATCTATTAGTTACGCCAAAGGCACAAGAGTCAATTAGTCGAATGATGCAATATATAGGTCGAAGATATGTACCTTATATTAATCATAAATATAATCGTACAGGTACTTTATGGGAAGGTCGTTATAAAAGCAGTTTGGTACAGGAAGAACCTTATTTATTGGCATGTATGAGATATATTGAGCTTAATCCAGTGAGAGCAAATATGGTAAAAGAGGCTTCTGCTTATCAGTGGTCAAGTTACACCTTTAATGCATTGGGTCGGCATGATGGATTATTGACAGCACACCCTCTATATTTGGCGTTAGGAATGGATAAGACCTTAGTCTGCCAAGCTTATCAGCAGTTATTTATGGCGCATATGGCTGATAATACCACTGGAGAAATACGGGCGGCATGGCAAACGGGTACTCCTTTGGCGAACGATCGATTTAAAGAGAAAATTGAGAGGGTTTTGAATACAAATGTTGGTTATGCAAAAAGAGGCCGGCCTAAAAAGGGCTCTGACCCCTTTTAAAAGATTATGATTTAATGTACAATGATTTTTTTTAAAAATGGTCTCTCAGTCACTTATAAATCATGAAGTTTTCGTTTGAAATAGTACCCAGAACTCATCAAGCCTTTGACGAACAATATAGCTTTGTTTCAACTCTAGGTGATTCAATTAGCATGATTAATGTACCTGATATTCAACGTTTTGATATTAGAAGTTGGGAAACCGGGAAAAAAATAGATCGTAATAAACACCAATTTGTTCCTCATTTCAGAGCGACTGATTTCTCTTTAGAGTCAGGTGATATTTTTAAAATTATTGAAGAAAATGAACTTGATCATGTATTACTGGTTTCAGGGGATCCCCCAGAAGGTATTAAAAGGGGATTTCATAATACTAGTGTGCTTGATTTAATTAGAGTGGTTAAACAAAGATTCCCTGGTATAACCATACATGCGGGCTTTGATTCACATAGAAATGGTATTCAAGATGAATGTGTGTATGTGCAAAGGAAAATTGATGCGGGTGCTTCCAGCTTTTTTTCACAGCCATTTTATGATCTAAGAATGATTGAAATTTATGCAGAACACATGCAAGGAGTTGAAACATTCATTGGACTAAGCCCTATTATGACTTTATCTTCGATGAATTATTGGGAAGTAAAAAATAAAGTTAAGTTTCCAGCCGCTTTTAAGCCTGAACTTGAGTGGAATATTGATTTTTCTAATAAGGCGATAGCTATGGCACGTGATATTGGCTTTAATATTTATTTTATGCCAATTAAAATAAATCTTGAGGATTTTTTTGGGAAAATTAATCTAGAGTAAAACCAGATGGAATTATCGCTTGTGGAATTTATTCTTCTATCAGTTTAAAGAAACTTTTTGGTGCGCCACAGATAGGGCAAACCCAGCTATCGGGAATATCAGACCAAAGCGTACCAGGTGCCAAACCACTATCTGGATCACCTTTAGCTTCATCATAGAGATGCTCACATTCCATACAACGATATTTTTTAAAATCAGACATATCTATTTCTCATGAAAAAAATTACTTGCTTATAATTAGCTTTATTGAGCTATAAAAAATGAGATTTGTACAAAGAAGCTAAAGATAGCCAAGAAAAATATAGCAGGGTGTAGAAGACACCCCGCTTTTTATGATTTAAGAACAGGATTAGAATCTAAGTGCTAGAAAACCATGTTTTGCTTTTTCTAATTCACTCTTAGCACCTGCCAGATCAGATTTTCTTATTAGTTTTTTTGCCTTATGAAAATGCGCTGAAAGTCTACCTATTTTTGGAGCATTTGACTCGCTGTTCATTTCTTTTTTTGCACGTTTAGCTTCTTTAATATGCGCTTGAGCTGCTGCACTATCATTAGTATCGATACTAATGATAGCCTCATCTATATGAGCAACAATATTAACAACTGCTTGCTCATTTCCTACACAGACCCTTCCGTCTTCACAAGCAATCGCAGTTGTTGAAAAAGAGCCTAAAGAAAGTGCCAATAGGATTGCTATACCAGCATTTTTTAATAAATTCATTTATTTTCCTCGTGAATACTAATTAAAATTTAGTGTTAATAATTGGAGCTATGTCTGCGTTAGATGTTGGCGAGCCAGTAGACCCAAGCAGCACTAATATAATTTTATATAACAAAAAAACAAGTACTTACGTAATCATTAACACTTAATGCAGGCATAGCCGAAAAATTATTGTTTTAAAAACAGTTAATTAAAGAAAGTTTTTAAGTGCGGCAAAACCTTTTTCAGCTTTACCTAGGTGATCTTCAGCAGTTTGAAAATCATCATTTTTAAGTGCTTTCTTAGCTTTTTTCAATTCTCCAACAGCACGTTGACGTTTGCGGTCAACAACATCATTAGCATTAATTTCTTTGCTGGCACTTTTCGCTTGTTTGATAAGATTCATAACTTCTTGCTTGCCAGATTTATCATCTGCTGCTTTTATAGCTTCAGCAACAAGACCAACAGTTATATCGATTGCTTGTTCAGGACCATAACAAGTTCTTCCATCTTCACATGCAACTGCAGTTGTTGAAAAAGAACCTAGAGAAAGTGCCAATGCGGCTGCTATGGCAACACTTTTTAATAATTTCATGTATTTTGAACCTCGTTGTATTTGTTATAGTAGAGCGTATAACTACTTAAAGAGAACGTATTAATTAGCTACAAGCTAACAGCGATTCTAGCACAATTTATATGAATATTGAATGAATTTAAGTGAAGCTAATTTGTAACTACTCACCCCATCAAAAGGGAAGATGCAGGTTGTTGATTTATCAGGCTTGTGCAACAAGGATGTTGCACCAGAGCTTACATGGACGTA
>JAGLUC010000019.1 GCA_023134955.1 Methylococcales bacterium
AAATACCCTGCCAGAACTTTTGGGGCGATTAATAGAGTAAGGAGATTATAAAATAAACCATCCTGTTCTTTGCGATGACAAAGAACAGGATGGATGAATAAAAAAAACACCTCAAAAGCTTATGCCATAAAAATACTAATCAGCATCTTCTTCAGGCACAACTTCTGTAACAAACCAAATTAGAAAAAGCACTGCTCCCGAAACAGCAAATAACACAAAACCCAATATTTCATTAGAAAGGTGTGACTTAATCACATCTTTAACAACCTCTCCATTTGCTGTCATAGTAGCCGCTGCCATCCCCGTATAATGCATTCCACAAACCGCCAATCCCATCACTAATGCACTACCTATCTGTAAAATTTTCCCTCTTAGATTAAATGCAATCCATAAAGCTACAATAGAAGCCACCACCGCAATTAAAACCGACAGCCCAACAAACATCGCATCATAACTTATATCTGCCGCCAAAATCATTGCCGACATACCCATATAATGCATAATAACAACTCCTAAAGCTGCAACAAAACCAGCCACAACTAACTTAACTATATTCGCCTCACCACGACCAGCAATAAACAAACCTGCACCGACCAATACAACAGCAATAACAAAAGATACTACTGTTAGCACATTATCAAAGCCAAATTCCAAAGGCATTTTATAAGCTAACATGCCTATAAAATGCATCGTCCAAATAGCTCCCCCACCTAAAGATAGAGCTGCGGCCGCCAACCACCAGAATAACGCAGCACCTTGTGCTTTAGAAATATATTTAGATGCACTTAAAGCCACATATGACCCTAACACAGCAATCAAATACGACATTACTACCAAAGTTAAGTTATAACTTGCTTCAATCATTGAAAATCCTTATTTATTATTTTAAGCTCGTAGCTCACCCACGTATCACCTTAACCGCCAGTCAGCATGAGCTCATGAAATTTGGATTATGCATGATATAAAAACATAGTCAATCAACAGCATCTCACTAATAATCAGCACCTTATGATTCAAGCTAGAGCGATTCATCTCGTATTCAGAAAGCAAGTGCATTTGCATTAAAACTAATTACAAATTAACTCCACCTCATAGCCAGAAAACTTACGAATATTAATCACTCCCGTATCCAGTAATAAATATTGTCCTTTAATACCTTGCAGAATACCTTCAACTTCCGGCACTTTATCAAAATTAAATGATTTAACTTTTAAAGGATAGGTTTCTACTGGAAAATTAATATTTACAAGTTCTGCATCAGGTAGTGGCTTAATCGAACCCTCACCAAAACGACTTAATACTTCTGATATTTCTACTTCACACAAAGTTAGCAACTCATCTCGCTTTGCCATTAAATCGACTGGCTCAACTTGATTTTTCAACATCCGCTGCCAACTGGTTTTATCGCTGACATGTTGAGCAATAATCACTTCAACCAGGCCCGAAATATAACGAGATTTAACCTCCATTATAGCTAAAGCCTGGATAGCGCCTTGGTCTATCCAACGTGTGGGCACTTGAGTGCCACGTGTAATTCCTACTTTCACTCCAGATGAATTAGCCAAATAAACAATATGCGACTGAAAACAAAATTCTTCCCCCCATGAAGGCTCCCTACATGTCCCGGCTTCAAAATGACAGGTTTCTGGCTTCATAATGCACATATCACATTGCGCTAGCGATATGAAACAGGGATAACAATAGCCCTGATTAAAACTCTTAGTTATTGTCCGATTACAATGCACACAAGCAATATTCCCCGTATAAACTAATTTAATAGGTTTTCCTATCAATGGGTTCATATCAACAAGCTGATCACTTAATGGCAATTGATATTGGACTGGATTATCCAACACTACCTTCATTTTTTTTAAATTACCAAACACATGCACCCCTTTTAATTACCCAAAATTTTATCTTATCATTTACTCAAATCCTTAGTTTTACAAATACATTTTGATATAATCTGTTTTTTATAGCATTATCACAAAGAAAATAATAATAATTGGAGAGTTAAATGAGTATTGATCTTTTTGCATGTGTAGGGCCTTATTTTGGTGTCGCTGGCTTAATCATCGCCTACATTATCTATCGCGTCGTACTGTCTCATGATGCAGGTTCTGACAAAATGAAAGCTATTGCCGAACTCATTCATGATGGTGCCATGGTTTTTTTAAAAGCCGAATACCAAATTTTATCTATCTT
This sequence comes from Methylococcales bacterium, assembly GCA_023134955.1. Lineage (GTDB taxonomy): Bacteria > Pseudomonadota > Gammaproteobacteria > Methylococcales > Methylomonadaceae > QPIN01. The sequence continues at coordinate 2,206 of JAGLUC010000019.1, forward strand.
TGTCCTTATAATAGCGGCACTGATTTTTTTCTTAATTAACCCAGAAACTTCATACGCCTTTTTAGGTGGTGCAGCTTGTTCTATGTTTGCCGGATTCTTTGGAATGAAAGCCGCGACACGCGCCAACGTACGTACTTCTGCCGCAGCCAATCAAGAAGGCATGGGGGCAGCATTAATGGTGGCTTTTGGCGGTGGCTCGGTAATGGGACTTGCTGTTGCATCATTGGGTTTAACAGGTGTTGCTATTGCCTTCTCTTTAATCGACGCATCAAACGCGGCTAATTACACTGTATTAAGTGGCTTTGCTATGGGTGCATCGTCTATCGCATTATTCGCCCGTATTGGTGGTGGTATATACACTAAAGCGGCTGACGTAGGTGCTGATTTAGTCGGCAAAGTAGAAGCAAATATTCCAGAAGATGACCCTCGCAACCCTGCCACCATTGCCGATAATGTCGGCGACAATGTAGGTGATACTGCAGGTATGGGGGCAGATATTTTTGAATCATATGTTGGCTCAGTCATTGCAACTATCGCCATTGCCGCAGCTGCAACTAACTTTGTTGATCCATCCATGCAAAGCAATGCATTACTGCTACCTATTGCACTAATTATTATTGGTCTTGTGGCATCCGTCATTGGTGTTCTCTGCATGAAACTGCTTAAAAACATTAACCCTGCACATGCCTTAGAAGGCGTTACCTGGATTTCAGCCCTACTCTTTTTAGCAATGGCTTACCTTGTTGTTCAAGCATTCGCCATTCAATTTAATGTTAATGGAGCACCAACCTCTATCAACGGCCCATTCTTTGCATTATTAGGTGGGACGGTTGTCGGTATTTTTATTGGTCGTGTGACTGATTATTACACTTCAAAAGCGCCTGTAGAAGCCATTGCAGCTGCATCAAAATTTGGCCCGGCAACAAACATTATTGCTGGACTGGGTATTGGTATGCGCTCAACTGTATTTCCAATCCTGGGTATTTGCGTTGCTATCTTTGTAGCCTACCACTTCGCAGGTCTATACGGTATTGGTATCGCAGCGGTAGGCATGTTAGCAACAACAGGTGTCACAATGTCTGTTGATGCATACGGCCCTATTGCTGATAATGCAGGTGGTATTAGTGAAATGGCTGAATTAGGCCCTGAAACTCGCGCAATTACTGATTCATTAGATGCAATTGGAAATACCACAGCAGCGGTTGGTAAAGGTTTTGCTATCGGTTCAGCTGCATTAACGGCACTAGCTTTATTTTCAGCTTATGCAGCGGCGGCACATTTAACAAGAATTGACTTACTTGATCCTCTAGTTGTTATTGGTTTGTTTATTGGAGGCTGTGTACCATTCCTGGTCGCAGCAATGACTATGGACTCTGTAGGTAAAGCTGCGCAAGATATGGTTGAAGAAGTTCGCCGTCAATTCCGTGACATTCCTGGTCTAATGGAAGGTACAACACCACCAGACTCAGCGCGTTGTATTGAAATTTCAACTAAAGCATCCTTGCGTGAAATGATTCTGCCTGGTTTAGTCACTATCAGTACCCCTGTTTTAGTAGGATTCTTACTTAACAAAGAAGCATTAGGTGGTTTATTAGCGGGTTCTTTAGTAGCTGGCGTATTAATGGCCTTATTTATGGCTAATGCGGGTGGTGCCTGGGATAATGCTAAAAAGCTAATCGAAGGTGGCGCTCATGGTGGCAAAGGAACAGATGTTCATAAAGCCGCTATTTGTGGTGATACAGTAGGTGACCCATTCAAAGACACTTCAGGTCCCTCTTTAAATATCGTGGTGAAATTAATGGCTGTGGTTTCTTTGGTTATCGCACCGTTATTGTAAAAATACAAGTAACAAAGGCTGGGCAATTTTATTGCTCAGCCTTTTTTTATGTCTACTCATCTCTCATTATTCTTAATCGTTCCATAAGCTTTCGCACCTTTATTAACATGTAGGATGGGCAAAGA